>CAYUFO010000119.1:0-5871 GCA_964443985.1 uncultured archaeon
GGAGCTCAGGCTTCCCCCCCAATAATCGACGGCGTCCTCTGCGCCGTCGTAGGTGTAGAGGACGGATATGTTCGACTCGTTCCATTGGGGAAGCAGCGAGCTGATGCGGTCGGCCTGGCTGACGACGACGAGGTCGGTGGCAGAGTAGTCGGTGACGTTGGCCTGGGAGAGGGGAATCGTGCTGATGTTGCCCGAACCGTAGCGCCCCTGAAGCCGGGTGCGGATGTCGGCGGCTTCCCCGTCGCTGGAAAGCGAGTCATCGTACTGGTGCATGACGATGCGTTCGGCGGCGAGCGGAGAGACGCTGAACTGTCCGATGAACCAGTCGTAGGCGCGGCGGAAGAGGAGGTCGCCGTGGTGGGAGGAGGGGTTGAAGCCGACGCTGGGGTCGAACCCGAAGGCCACGATGTCGGATTGGCCGGCCGTCACGTTGGTGGCGTTCGTGGGCGAATAGGTGAGCAGCGTGCTCCACCAGCGGGGGTGGGTCCAGTTGTTCATGTTGGCATCGACGATGACGGTCAGGTTTTCGGCGTCGATGTCGACGGTGTGTCGGGTGCTGCCCGACGACTGGACGGCGATGGAGGCGTCAACGGGGTAGCCGTAGCCTATCTGGCCCGCGTCGATGCCGACGACGCGCTCCCCGCGCTCCTCGCTTGCCGAACAGAGGGTGGTCTTGTAGGCAGTCGAGTTGGAGCCCCGCTGTCCCCCGAAGAGGGCGGTGAGGTCCCAGATGCCGTCGTGGACGAAGAAGAGGTCCTTGCCCTGTGCGCGCCAGAGGGGGAGGAGGGTGGTGACGCGGTCGTAGTTGACGATGAAGATGCGTTGGGCGAGGCTCATGTCGAAGAACTGGATCTCGGATATCGGGATGATTATGAGGCTCGATGTGCCGCCGAAAAACGAGTTGATGACGGCGTTCTCCTGGGGATGCGACGTGATGCCGTTGGGGTTGTAGACGATGAATCCCGTCGCCTGGGAGCTGAGGTTGTAGTCGTAGATGATGTCCCATTTGTCCGTCATCCAGTAGACGGCCTTCTCGATGAACCGCACGCTGTGAAAGGGCGTGGACGGCGAGGCGATGTCGTAGCCGATGAGGGCAATCTTTGAGGAGCCGTCGTCGTGGACGGCGCCAAGGCTGGGGCTGTAGGTCCCCGAGGCGTTGGTGCAGTTGAGGATGGCGGTGTAGGAGCCAAGAGATGTGATTTCTGCAACGGGGGAGAGGTCGTTGAGGGTGGCGTTGAGGGGGTAGCCGTAGGCGTAGGTCTCGTTTGCCACGATGCGGACGCGGCCGCTCGTGCACGTTGCGGCGGTGGCGACCACGATGCCCGTATCGCCTTGGGCGCCAAGGACGGCCTCGCCGATGAGGATGACATCGCCGCCGTTCGCCCGGATGTCTGCGACCTTGGCAGGGGAGAGGATGTTCTCGCCTGCGACGACGATGCGGTTATCGGCGACCATCGTCGCCGTTGCCGTCGTATTCGCCACAGTAACGATGTTGCTGGCGTGGCCGTTGAACAGGCTGAACAGAGAATTCTCCATGGCAGTCGGGGTGGGCGACGTCATGACCAGCGAGACGTTGACCTTTGGGCCAAAATCATAGGTAGGATAGATCTGGTCGGCCGAAACCACCGGAGAAAGAACCGACACCCCTACCAGCAAACACAGAAAAAAACGAACAGCGAAATGACGCGATACCATGGCGAAAGGACATTCGCAGGCAGGCTATAAATACGCCGCTGCGAATGGGTTTAGCCCGCCTTCGTCACATCCTTGACGCGGGCGGCGAACTCGTTTGCAAGACGGTCGCCGATGAAGTCGCCGCCGAAGGCGTCGGCGCGCGCAGCGATAGCGAGCTTGGCAGCAAGCGAGCGGGCCAGTCGTCCTCGCACCTTCTTGGAGGCGTTCCTGATGTCGGGGTGGGCGAAGATGAGGCCGTGTTTGGGAGGCTTCTTCTTCGACTTCAGAAAGCGGAAGAAGGCGTCCTCGGCGCCGAGTATCTGGATGGTGCCCGCAGGAAGCCGCGAAAGCCGCTGCAGGCCGCCGGCCTTGGCGATGAGGCGGGCGCCGAGCACGGAACCTGCGAGCGCCGCCGTGTTGGGAGCGAGGTCGGCCATCTTGTCGCCGACGTAGCCTTCGATGCGCTTTTGGGCTGCGAGGATGTCGGCGAGCGGCGTCGCGAACGCCTGGACCGCGGCGACGTCTTCGTCGGTGAAGACGGCGCCGAGCGAGGAGTCCCGGGCGTCGAGAATGCGGCGGGTGAAGGCAGGCTCAAGCGACAGCGCATCGTCGGTGAATCGGCCGCGCCCGCCCAGGCCGCAGACGAGGCCGACGTAGGTCTCATGCGAGCTCACGAGGTGGTCGAGCTCGGGGAAGTGCAGGCTATACCACTCCCGCAGTCGCTCGACCATGCGGTTGAAGTGGAAGTCGAGGTCGTCGAGGGCGGACACCGCCTGGACGATGAGCTGGTCGGGTGCGACATCTTTGAGGCGTTCGCGGGTCATCGCCTCGTTGACGGCGGCGGCGAGGTCTGCAAGCTCCTCGTCGGAGACGCCGACTTCGCCGGCGAGCACGGGCATGGGCGTGGGCGCCTCGACGCTCGTGAAGGTGCAGGGGAACCCGGCGCGGCGGAACCGCTCGGGGACGGCGACGGCGATGGCGTCCGCCTTGCCCGCAACAAGGGATTCGATGACGGCGCGCTCCTCGTCGAGGACGCCGGACTCGGCCGCTAGCAGCCGCTCGGCGATCTCGTCGGGGTCGCGGGGGAAGACCCGTCGCTCGATGACGCGGCCGTCTCTGACGGCGAAGACGCCCAGGAGGTTGGTGACGAGTTCAATCATCGCGAATCTATTGGGGGCGTCACGCTTTATATGCCGAGGGGTAGGAGGACGACCTCCTCGGTCACCGAGAGCCCGGGGCCCGCGTCTCTGCCCTGCAGGTAGGTGTAGGCATATGACGTGCCGCAGCGGTAGGCGCGTTTGCCCACGCAGCTTATGACATGGCGGCCGTCAGAGGAGCGGTGGGCGACGGCGGACCCCCGCACCGTCGGCTCGAGGTAGTACCAGCCGCCCGTTGCCGTGCCGTAGTATTCGCTCCACGCGTGCCCGGTGAGGCGGCTTTCGTTTTCGAGGAACCCCGTCACCCGCCGGGCCGGCGTCCCCGTGCAGCGGCTGAAGGCGACGAAAAGGTCGGCGTGCTCGTCGCAGGCGCCTTGGCGCGTTTGGAAGGTGTGGGCGGCGCCGAGCTCCTGCCGATTCTGCCGGTAGGCGATGTTGTCGTGTATCCAGGCGAAGAACAGGTCGGCGGTGTCGTGGATGCCCGCGGATGATGACGCCATGGTATTTGCGGTCTCGCAGACGCCCGGGGGGAGAGCGTCGTCCAACGCGAGGAACTGGTCGAGGAAGGCGGGGTCGGGGTCGGCGTGGAAGCGTTCGCCTCGGCTGAGCCTGAGCCTCTGGGTGATGGAAAGCTCCAGGGACTGGCCGACGGCGAGGGGGAACGCGTACTGGTAGAAGACGTTTCCCTCGACGTCGCGGACGACGTGGTCTGGCTGTATCGAGTACGTGGTGCCAAGGATCTTTTGGAAGGGGGGATAGTCGATGCCGGCGGGAGTGACGTTGAGGAAGACGTCGAGGGCGAGCCGCCCGTCGTTCGTGACGACGACGACCTTGGAGACGGCCACCTCCCGCGTGCAGGGTTCCAGGCAGGGGCCGCCGCAGTCGACGGCCTGTTCGCCCTGGTTTCGGATGCCGTCTGCGCACTGCCTGACACGGGTGTTCTCGGATTCCACGGCTTGGTTGTAGGCGGCGACGAAGCGGGCGTCCGCCGCTGATGCATCGGAGAGGAGCCGGTTGGCTGCTTGGCGAAACGAGTCGCGGCGCGTCTTCGCGTAGTCGCGCATGGCTTGCGCGGCATCGATGTGGGTGTCGATGACCTCTGCGAAGGACGTCCTCAAAGACGCGGAGCCGCGCGGGAAGGGCGTCCCCGAAAGACGGCCTCGCAGGGCGGCGAGGTCGGCGGCGGCGGACCGGGCGGCGGCGCTGAGCGCGTTGGCGTTGCCGTCGCCGTTGAAGCGGGAGATGGCGTCGTTGAACGAGGATGCGATACCCGTGTAGTCGCCGTAGAGGTCGTGCAGCGATTCGAAGGAAGCGGATGCATTGGACGTGCACGGCGTGGGGCAGGGCCCCCCGCAGTCGACGCCCTCTTCGCCCTGGTTCTTCTGGGAGTCGTTGCAGGACGGGCAGGGCCGCTCGCAGAGCCCGCCGCAGTCGATGCCTGCTTCCCCCTGGTTTTGGATGAAGTCGCTGCAGGAGGGCGGACAGTCCTGGGGGCACGCGTACGTCCCTTCGCCGGCCTCGCAGCGGCCGTTGCCGCAACATCGGCTGCGGTTGACGGTGAGGCATGCGCCGTCGACGCATGAGCGCTGGCTGCAGCCGGGAAGCGTTTCGTTGCAACCGGGTTGGGGGCCGTCCTGGGGCCAGTGGACGCAGGGCTGTTCGGCGTCGGTCCCGCAGTCGTCGACGGTGCAGGGGTTGCCGTCATCGCAGTGTCGGCAGTCCTGGACTTCGACGCATCCGCAGGCGAGGACGATGGCGAAGGCGACAAGAAGTGCGAGGGGGGGAAGCTGCGGCCTCATGCCTAGACGCGGCCGAGGCCGCCGCGTTTGCGCTCAGGCGTGGAGGGCGTCCTGCCGAGCGCCTTGACGCGCTCGGTGAGCGATTCCATACCTCCTATCTTCAGGCAGGTGCCCCTTTTTTTCGCGCCGAGGTAGAGGATGACGAGGATGCCCGAGACGACGAGGACCATGAGGAAGAGGACGACGAGGAGGAGCCACCAGTAGTCGGCCTCCTCGTAGGCCACCGAGACGGGGGTCGACTCGTAGACGGGGTTCTCTGCGAGCTCGATGGTGTAGTTGCCCTCCTCGGTGGCGTTGTAGCGGGCGAGGCCGTCGACGTTCGTGGTGACGTTCGCCTGCCCGTCGAGGGGGGAGGTGACGTGGAGCGTGAGGTTCTCAAGGGGGACGTCGCCCGAGACGACGGCGATGCGCAGGGTCTCCTCGTCGAAGGCGGCCTCAATCGATGCCGTGAGTTTTTTGACGGTGAAGGCCTTTTCTGCTTCATGGTAGCCCGTCGCCTTGGCGGACACGGTGTGGATGCCGCTTTCTGCGGGGGTGTAGTTGAGTTGAGCCGCAGTATCCTGTGCCGCCTGCCGGCCGTCGGTGGTCGTCACGGTGACGGTGACGGGAACGGGTTCGCCCGTGTCAGCGTCGGTGACCGTGACGGCGACCGGCTCGCCGATAGCCGGGGTCGGGGGCTCGACGGCGAGGGCGAGACCCCCCAAGGGGGTGACGCTCGTGGACGCTGTGGCGTAGTCTTGCTTTTGCACGGTTATCGTGTAGGCGACCCGCTCGTCGGCCGTGAACGTGTAGGTGCCGGATGACGTTGTGAGGCCGGCGAGGCTCACGGGGCCGCTGACGGTCACCTGGGCGTTCGCGACGGTGAGGCCCTGGTCGTCTTTGGCTTCGACGGTGACGTCGTCGCCGACGCCCGGTTTCGCTGGCGTCAGGAAGAGCTTGAGGGGTTTGAGGGTCTTTTCCGCGGTGAATGAGGCGTCGGCGGCCTGGTGGCGGGCTTCCTCGACGCGGACGCGGTGGAGGCCGGGCTGTAGCGCGGTGTAGCTCGTGATGCCGCTTGCACCCGTCAGCTGGGACTTCGAGGCGCCGTCGGGCGCCGTGATGGAGACGGTGGCACCGGAGACGGGTTTGCCGTTTGAGGTCACGGCAATCGATGCGGGGGTGCCGGTCTTGGGGGTGGCGGGGGAGACGCTGACCTGCATCTCGGGTAGTTCGGCGATGGTGATGGCCTTGATGACGTCGCC
>CAYUFO010000120.1:0-1824 GCA_964443985.1 uncultured archaeon
CATCAACCCCCCAAAGATATTCTACGAAAAAGAACCATCACCCCCCACATGGATACGCGTCATCGACACCGAAACCGAAGCAGACGCCCCCCTCGGCCTCGGCGAAGAAGCAACCCTCGCCCTCGCAAAAAAACACCACGCCATAGCAATCCTCGACGACCGAGAAGCCCGACGCAGCGCAGAAAAAAGAAACATCGCATACACAGGAACCCTCGCCCTCCTCAAAAAAGGACGCATGAAAGGCATCATCACCCAAAAAGAACTCGAAAACATCATCACACGACTCCAACAAGAAAAGGAACTCTACCTCACACCCGAACTCGTCGAATGGACCCTCACACCATGACACACGAAACCAACACCACCCCAGACGCCCTCGTCCGAAACGGACAAGGACAATTCGAATCCATCTAAACCTGCTTGGAAAAACAAAGATAATTAATTCTTTTTGACCAGAAGAACCAGACCTGAAGAGAAAATCTTGAGGGGGGGGAAATACGTTGCGAGAGCAATGAGACGTTGGTCCAGGAATAAGAGGAGTGAGTTTAATTGAGGAATTCTCTGAAGTAGGACGACAAGGTAGGCGCCATGGCGTTCTTCGACGACTGAGAACCCGTTGGTGGCTAATAAGTCCTTTACTTGTTTAGTTGAGAAAACTCTGAGGTGCTCGTCTCTTTCGAGGTCATAGCCGATGACCTTGCGAAGCACTGCTATCAACTGGTCCCTGAAGAGGGGAAAATCAAACTTAGGCACGGTTACACATGCGATACCCCCAGGCACAAGCGAGCGGTGAAGCTCTTCAACCGCCTTTCCTGGATCAGGGATATGTTCCAATAGTTCTAAGAGGAGGGCGGCCGGGATTATGTCAGGTTGAAATGGGAGATGACAGGCGTCAGCACATACCAGAAGCGTTGATGCATCGGTTTGTCGAGTATTTTTTAATGCAGGCAAAGAAATGTCGACCCCTATGTAGGTAGACTCGGGGGGTAACGGCAATACGTTCTGGGGGCCAATTTCGCCACATGCAATTTCTACGAGAGACGTTTGTGCTTTCAAGTAGGGTTGTAAGAAACGACGAATCGTGTTATAGCGGTTGACTGCGGATTGCGTTGCGTATCTGCCCTCCAAACCCGCCCGGTTGTAGTCGAAACTCATTTTAAACACACACGATTGCCGAGAATAAAAGAGATTTATGGTAACGTTGATATATAGATGGAAAAACGTTATCGATTAAAACCGAGGGGTATGGATGTTTTCCTCACCAACCCAGGCATTGGACAAAGACAGATCGGAAACATATCCTGAATTCGACGAGGGGATGAAAGGAGTCAATCAATGAATGATGAAGGGGGACTTCCCACAGGCCACATATGTAGTGAACACACATGCACGGGATGTGGAACCTGCCAGGCAGCATGTAAAACGAAAAGCGTCCACATCGAGTATGATGCGGCAAGGGGAGTCTATAAACCCCTGATTGATCCGGCGACATGCACGTCCTGTGATGCCTGCAGACAGGTTTGCCCCGGCCGAGACCTTGACTTCTCCCTGTTGAGCCAAGATGTTTTTCCAAACCAGCATTCCGATACAGACTTAGGTGTCCTCGAAAGCGTGTATGTGGCACACAGCAGAGATCATGAACTGCGATTCAACGCTGCATCGGGGGGGATATGCACGGCGTTATGCGAACACCTCTTAGAGGAGGGACGGATAACTGGAATCATCGAAACGACGATGTCGGCTGAAAACCCTCTGCGTGCAAAGGCAATCATCGCCCGGACTGCAACAGAGATACGTGCATGTAGGGGATCAAAGTACACTCCC
>CAYUFO010000120.1:1834-5850 GCA_964443985.1 uncultured archaeon
CACCTTGCTTGCGAAAATACTTGAGGATGATGGCCACTTTGCCTTCGTCGGTTTACCTTGCCATATGCACGGGCTTCGGAAATTCGAGAAACAGTATCCAGAGGTTCGCGATAAAATCCTCATCCGCATTGGATTATTCTGCGCCCATATGACAAGCGGCTTGGGAACGGAATTGCTCCTTGAGAGAAATGGCATCAAAAAAAGCGAGGTAGCCTCGATAGCTTTCCGGGGAAACGGATGGCCGGGGGGCATGACCATACGGACCTGCTCGGGTGACAAACATTTTTTTCCGCTTAACGAGTACCTCGATACCTTTTTTGGGGCCTTTTTCCACACACCACCATACTGCCTGCAGTGCGTCGACCACGTCAATGAACTCGCAGACATATCCATAGGTGACGCGTTTCTTCCAGAAATGAAGACTGAAAAAAACAGTGGAGAATCGTTCGTGATATGCCGGACTAAGCCCGCAGACCAGCTCATCTGTGAGGCCAGAGAAAAAAACGTCATTTCCGCCGTTAAATCAAAGGCAGACGACGTACGGTATGTGCAGCGGGGAATGCTTGCATTCAAAAAAAAGAACATAAAGGCGCGATCGTGGATGTTGCGTCGCATGGGTATCCAAACACCATATCGAAACGTATTTTTGAAAACCCCAAGTATTCTGGGATGGATTGGGTCAGTCCTCGCATGCGGCAACGTCTATCTGACGAGAAAAAAACGAACAGTCATGCGGGTGCTCCCAAGCCAAGTATGTGACGCAATAAAGCTGCTCTTCTTTGCCACAAACCTACGATGAATGCTTTGCTCATCCACCACTACAATCGCGAAAACAAGGGCGATGCAGCCATCATGGACGGCACAGTACAATCGCTTCGCGCACTAGAACCGTCGGTAGACATTTCCGCCCTGAGCCTGTATCCAGACTACGACCGAGATCAAACCGACATCCACATCATCCAAGGCATTCCAGAAGGGCCAGACAACATACTGCAAAAACCGATAGTTATCGCCGCCATGGTGGCAGAGATAGCGGCGGTTGCCGCGGCCCGGGTGCATGGCACGATACGGCGTCTCGTGTGTCGGCTTTCGCCTAGGATAAAGGCGTACGTGGAAGCCGACGTTGTCATCTCGCAGAGCGCGGACACGTTCACCGATGCCTACGGCCCCATCATGCTCTCTATCGCATGGTATCAGACCCTCATGGGCATTATGTCGCCGGCCCCCGTCATTCTTGCCGGCCACACCATCGGACCGTTCAAGAAGACTTTTGGTGGTTTACTGGCAGCGGCGGGGACGAAACATGTATTGAACGCCGTTGACATCGTCGCTGTCAGAGAACCAAACTCCCTTGCCGTCGTCAAGGCCCTCGGCGTGTCCAAGCCGCTCGTGGCGGTGACGGCAGATGGCGCGTTTGCGTTGCGTCCCTGCTCGAAGAAGCGGGTGCGGGAGATAGTAACCGGAGAGGGGGCGCCTCTGAGCCGCGACTTGAATGTCGCCGTTGTTGCAAGTAGTATCGTCTACTACTTTGGCTTTTCGCAGACGACAAACAGAGATGAGAAGCGCCAACGCTACCGGGACCTCATGGGCATTGTATGCCGTTATCTCAGCGAAAAACACGATGCAACCATCTACTTCGTTTCACATGTCCTTGGACCCCAAGACGCCAACGATGACAGGCTCATGGCAAAAGAAATCTATGAAGAGTTCTCAGACAAAAAAAATGCACACGTCCTGACAGGAGATTATACGCCAGCCGAGCTTCGCGGCATCCTAGCAGAAATGGATCTGACGATTACTGCGCGTACGCACGCCGCCATCCAGTCGCTTTCCATGGAGGTTCCTGTCGTCATCATCGACTACATCCCCAAAGGACATGGTATCCTCTCACTTTTCGACATCAACAGATACACATGGGATATCTCTAAGGAGCAGTCAGCGGAAAGCCTCTTAACGCTTATCGACGACGCGATTAGCTCGAAGAAAGACATCAAAAAGAGGATTAACGTTCATATCGAAAACGTCAAAAAACAGTCTGAGAGGAATATTGTGCTAGCACTCGAATGCGTCGCCAAGAGGAACAAAAAACGGCCATGAAGATTTGTCTCATCAATCCAGGTGTGGCATCAAGCCACCAGGGAACCATCCCCGAAGTATCCAAGGCACCCTTGGGCCTCGGATTTCTCGCTTCCTGGCTCATCAAACACGGCCACGACGTCAGCATCGTCGATGAGATAGCATGCCAAGACGCGGTCGACTGTATTGCTAAGCGGGACTACGGCGTCATAGGCATCTCAGGTATGACCATGTTTGCCAACCGCATGTATGAGATTGCAGACTGGGCACGAGAACACACTGCCTCACGAGTCGTGTTGGGCGGCGCCCATGCCTCAGCACTACCAAATGAGGCCATTCAACATGCACATCACGTCATTGTGGGAGAGGCAGAAAACGCATTCTTAGAAGTTGTCGAGTCGGATAGCAAAGAAAAAATTGTATCCGGAGAACCAATAAAAAACATCGATGATATCCCCCTACCCGCAAGAGACCTCATGGACATCGAATTCTATCTTCGACAGCGTGACCAGATTGCAGGCATGGACCTTAAAACATTGTCCATCATCACGTCGCGAGGATGCCCGTTTGAATGTATTTTCTGTGCGAACTCCAAACGGAAAGTGCCAGTTCGGTTTCACAGCGCCGAGCGCGTCATCGCAGAGATCTCTCATCTAAAAGAGACCTACGGCATCGAAGGCCTCGCCTTCACCGACGACTGCTTCACCATGCACAAAAAGAGGCTCGCCGCGATATGTGAGGGCATGATTGCCGCAGGCCTCGACGACATCGTGTGGGAATGCCAGACGCGCGGCGACCAACTCGACCAAAAAACCATCGACGTCATGCAACGGGCGGGATGCAAACAGGTCGGTATCGGCTTTGAGTCAGGAAGCCAGCGAGTTCTAGACATAATAAACAAAAATACGACAGTCAAACAAAACCGGAGAGCCGTTGATTTGCTACATGACGCCAAACTCAGAGTCAGAGGATGCTTTGTCGTCGGCGTCCCCGGAGAAACAAAAAAGGACATCGAATTGACGGAAGCGTTCATCGACAGTAACAAAATTGATTTCGTCAGCTTCTTCATACTGACACCGTATCCTGGAACGAAACTCTGGGACTACTGTCAGAGCCACACCATACCTCTCAAAGACCTCGACTACTGGCGCATGGACACAGGCAACGACCCCCAGGTAGCCTGTAACCCCAACATGTCTCTCGACGAAATCGTCGCAGTCCATGCACGCTTAACAACAAAGTATAGTTTGAAGAACTATTCACCACTCCAGCTATGCAAACGAGCAATCAGATACCCCCACATCACTGCAAAATACGCGTGGGGAGCGCTTTCCTCCATGAATCCGCTTAAAACGGCAACGAAGCCGAACGAGAGGGGGTAGCCAGAGAGAATGCACGTTAACAAACTTTTTAGGAATACGAGTGTCCTCACGGGGGGAAAGATTTTTTATGGCGTCTTGAATCTCGCACTCCTCGTGTTGATGGGGCGGGTTCTCGGGCCTGAAGGATTCGGCATCTATGCCTTGGCATTCACGATAGGGACGTTTCTCGGGAGCGTGATAAACTTCGGCAGTCCCTACTTCGTCGGCCGGGAAGCGGTCCTGCACCAGGATGAGACCGGAGACATGCTTGTGGCGGGTTCCGTGCTAAAAGTCGCTGCGACCCTGCTCTTTGTCCCGTTGCTCGCCATAACCTTGCCATTCATGTATTCCCAGAGCATTACGCAGGCGTGCATACTTGCCTTCCTCGTCATGAGCGCACAGGCGGGATTTGACTTCTTGACCAGTTTCTTCATCGCGTTTGAGAATACCACGTATCCCGCGGTGTTGAAGTCGGGCTATATCGCTGTCGTGTTGGCGGGTTCCATTCTTTTTGCGTTGTGGGGAGTAACAGGCGTGCAGACCTATGTGCTCCTGCAACTGTGTGCGTCTGTTGGTTTT
>CAYUFO010000121.1:0-5830 GCA_964443985.1 uncultured archaeon
AAAAAATCATCCTCGAACCGTCCACGGTATCAATCACCCCCATCTACAACGACATATCCCCCTACCTGACCATTTCCATGAACCCCCGAGAGATACTTGCAGAGAAGGTGAGAGCCATCCTTACCCGTCAAAAGGCACGAGACGTCTACGACCTCCACTTTCTGCTCAGAAAGAACACGCCAATAGACACCGGACTCATCGGCGAAAAGCTTCACTATTACAGACGAGAATTCACTGCCGAGGAATTCACGGAAAAAATCCACGACATCGAAGCATTATGGAACCCGGAACTGCGAGGACTCACGAAACACATCCTCCCCTACGCCGAGGTTCAAAAAGACATCGTCGAACGATTCACGACCATCCAATAGGAGTATGTTTAAATATATGTTTAAACATAAGATAAACAATGGCCTTCAAGACCATCACCATCAAAAAAGACGTCTACGACAAGCTCGCCGCCGCCAAAAGGAAAGACGAAAGCTTCAGCACACTCCTCGACCGACTCGTCGCCGGGAAAAAAACCAGCCTGAGAGAGATCTATGGAGCCTGGCATGGGTCCGATGAAGAGCTCGACGCCATCGAAAAGATGCTCTATGAACGCCGAGCTGAACCAAACAAACGCCTCGAATACATCGAATCGCTGCTGGAATGAACGTCCTCGACACGGATTTCCTCATAGCCCTCCTGCGAAAAAACGAGCAAGCAGAAGCGAAGCTTCGCCTGTTGGAGCAAAATGCAGGCGAGCTCGGAACCACCATCTTCAACCTTGAGGAACTCTATATCGGAGCATACGCGTCGAATCGGACCCAAGACAACATGGCTGAAATCGCTCGCATCATAGCCTCATGCACCGTCCCCCCCTACGACATCAGAGCCATGAAGGAATCGGCAAAAATCACGACGACCCTGAAAAAGAAGGGGTCGTCAATCGGCCAGACAGACGAGCGCATCGCCGCCATCGCGCTCGCCAACAACGCCACCCTCGTGACGAGGAACACGCGGCACTTCACGCGCATCCCCCGTCTCTCGCTTGAGCAGTGGTAGACCCCCGAATTTATACTCCCTGCCTCCCAGATAGACTAACGAGGCACCATGGCTTCCCGCAAGAAAGCAAAAAAGAAGGGAAAGGAAACGCTGCCGCCGCTCCCCGAAGAGGTCACGTCGACAAAAGACGTCCCCATCCCCGCCGACCTCCTCGACCAGGTCATCGGCCAGGAAAAAGCCGTCCGCCGCGTGAAACTCGCCATCGACCAGCGACGCCACCTGCTGCTCGTCGGCCCGCCAGGCGTCGGCAAAAGCATGCTCGCCCAAGCCCTCGCAAGCCACCTGCCCAAGCCCACCGAACAAATCAACATCATCCACAACCAGGCCAACCCCCGAAAGCCCACCGTCGAAGCCGTCAAAAAGGAAGTCACCGAACACCTCGTCGACGCCCGAGAGGTGCCCGCCTTCGTCGCCGAACAGATGGGATTCAAGTGCGCGACCTGCGGGGCCTTTAGCGGCCACGCCACCGAGACCTGCCCCTCCTGCGGCGCCCACAAATTCGACCACATCACCAAAAAGGACTACCTCGAGACGACGACCTTCGGCGCCGACGGCCGCGAACTCGACGTCGCCTACGAGCGCGTCAAGGGAAAGATCCGCATCGTCGACCACGGCGCCTCCAAGCTCCGCCCCGACGGCGGGGGCAAGGAAAAGCGCTTCGTCCTGGTCCCCCTCAAACGAAAGAACTTCGTCCACGCCACCGGCGCCAGTGAAACCGAACTCTTAGGCGACGTCCGCCACGACCCCTACGGCATGCACCCCGAGATAGGGACGCCCGCCTATCTTCGCATCGAGCCCGGCGCCATCCACGACGCCCACCAGGGCGTCCTCTTCATCGACGAGCTGCCGCACCTCGAACACCTACAGAACTTCATCCTCACCGCCATGCAGGAAAAAAAGTTCCCCATCACCGGCCGAAACCCCCAGTCGAGCGGGGCCTCCGTCAAGGTCGACGACGTCCCCTGCGACTTCGTGTTCGTGGGCGCCTGCAACATCCGCGATGTGCAGGAGATCCTGCCACCGCTTCGAAGCCGCGTCCTCGGCAACGGCTACGAAATCCTCCTGGAGACCGCCATGCCCGACACCACCACAAACCAGCGCCTGATGACCCAGTTCATCGCCCAAGAGATCATCAAGGACGCCAAGATCCCCCACGCCGGCCGCGACGCCGTCGCCGAACTCCTCAAGGAGAGCCGAAAGCGCGCCCGCGTCATCGACGACGCCAGAAACAGCTTCACCTTGCGGCTTCGGGACATGGGCGGCATCATCCGCCTCGCAGGCGACCTCGCCAAAAACGAGGGCAAAAAGCTCATCAGCGGGGCCCACGTCGAAGCCGCCATCGAAGAGGCCAAACCCATCGAATACCAGCTGCAGGAACGCTACGGCTCGGTGTGGAAGGGCATCGAAAAAGACGAAGTCGTCAACCCCGAATACGGGAAAACGGGAAGCAGCTATCTCTAACGCAGGCACGGTATTCCTCGTCCAGTGCCCCCGTATCTCCCCCCTTTATATTGTCCAAAACGCATGTCGTAATGCCAGACCATGAAAGGTGGAGTTCCACGCATCAGGCAAGGCAAAAAGAATCATAAAGACCTTGCAGACAGGATACGGGCCTTCGACTCGGAGGGGAGAATTGCATCCATTATCATGTACGGTTCGCACGTTACCGGGACACCCAATCCACGCTCCGACATCGACGTCGCCGTCCACTACCAAGGCACAAGAGAGGAGCGATTTGCCTTTAGGAGGAAGGCGCTCGGCAGACTCGACGACGCCCAAGACCTCCCCGTCTACCTGCAAAAAGAAATCATCGTCTCGGGCACCCCCATCTACATCCGCGACTACGACATCATCTATGAGACCTACACAAAGACCATCCAGAAGGCTGACGACTTCAAAAAATACTTCAACGTCTACATGGCAGGCCTCAGGGAAGCAACAGGATGAAAGAAAAGAATCGGGACCGAATCCTTGAAAAGCTCGAAGAGATGCGGCGCTACGTGGACGAACTCGCCGTCATGCTCCCCGAAAAAACGGAATTCCTCCACGACACGGTGAAACGGCGGGCCTGCGAAAAAACAATCGAGCTCGCAATCGAATCATTGATGACCACCGCGGCGCTCGTCGTCTCCGCCGAACGCCTCGGCCTGCCAGAAAGCGAGGAAAACCTCATCGACCTCCTCGTCACCCACGACATCCTCCCAAAGGACGCAGGCGAACGCGCCAAAGACATGAAGGGCCTCAGAAACATCCTCATCCACCGATACGGGAAAGTGGATGATGAACGCGTCTACGCGTCCCTAACAGAGGAACTCGGAGACTTCGAAACATTCGAAACACACATAAAAAATCACCTGAAAAGGGCAGACACCTAAACCGCAGCGAGGACGTCTTTCGTTGATTGCATGTGTGTGTCGAGGTATTTTTTCACGTGTTCGTTCTCACGAAATCCCAAATCGCCTGAGATGAAAAAACTATTGTCGTGGGTAGCGCAGAAGGCGCGGGCGAAGGCGTAGACGGGCCGGTCGGCTCGGTCGTGGATGGCTTTTGCTTCCCGGCAGAAGCTCGGATAGTCTTGGTGACCGAGGTAGAAATCGTCGTCGAGGACGACGATGCGATTTTGGGTGACGAATTCCTCGACGAGCCACAAAGCTATCTTTTTGCGGGAAAGCACGGCTTTCAGTTCGTCGAGGATATAGGTCGAGATGAAGAGCTGCAGGAGTCCGCTTGCCGCGGCCTCGACGAGAAGGAATTCGTTTCCTCGATAAAAGAGGGCCGAGTAGAGGACATTGGTGTCGCAGGCGACGTTAGGCAAGCTCGGGGAATCGTTGCCTGACAATCTTGTCACCGACCTCTTTTCTCACGCGCTTGAATTCCGCAGGCGAGAGGCGTGATCGGACGCCGGCTCGCAGTTCCTCGTTGATCATGTGGCGGAGGGCGTCCCGGATGACTTCACTTCGGCTTTTATAGAGCCCGGACTGGCGTTTTTTTTCGACGTAGTCAGCGAGATCGGGGGTTAATTCCACGCTTACGTTCATGACTATCACCAGTAGTCTGCTAATACTATCTAGTAGAAAAGAGCTATTTAAACGCGAGGAATCCTGCCAAAAAAGGGAAAACGGGAAGCAGCTATCTCTGAGTCTGCCACATATTTTTAGCCAACCGCTTCCAAAGACATCTCGGGGTGGCCAAGTGATATCCTACGACGAACTCAAAACACTCTACCGCACCGAAAAGGAATCCCCCGAGCTCCAAAAAGTCCCCGCAGACTTCTACGAACAAGTCAAGGATATGCTCTGCGCCGTCGACGAACGCTACCGCGAAAACATCACCGACCTCTTTCGCGAAATATACGGCCGCCGCCTTGGGAAAATACTGCGGGCCACCCTCAGGAACCTCGACGACGGCAAACCACCAGCAAACATCACCCCCCACGAGGAAACCCTCTACCAGGAACTCCACGACGTCCTCGCCCGCCACGAAAAAGACATCTCCACAGCCGTCACGGGCGCGTGCCCCCCACCACCCGAGGAAAAGCCCGTCCGCCACCGCGCCGTCCGCATGCGCAAGGCCCTGCCCGCCTTCGTCGGCGCAGACATGACCGAATACGGCCCCTATAAGGTTGACGACACCGCCGAACTCCCCGCCGAGAACGCCGACATCCTCATCGCCCAGAGGATGGCCGAAGCCGCATGAGAAATGGCAAAGCCGAACAAATTAGAAAGAATAATTGAAGGAGCAAGCTTTCTCCTCGGAATACTGATTATATTCCTCACCCTAGGCTTCTTTTTTGAACAAAAACTTGTGGGAAACTTCATCACAAGCCCCCTAGTGTTCATCCTCATCTGGGGACTCCCCCCTGTGCTTCTACTCAGGATAGGCATCCTCGTAACGAACAAGGAAAAAAGAACAGTAGGCTACATCTCAACAACCCTCGGATTTGGCGCCGTGATGATACTCACCACCCTATCCGCTTACCAGATGAGATAACCTGCCATTTTTATAGGCGTTCATACCCATTCTTATCTCCACAACCATGAAGTTCCCATCCACGATTCGCACCAACTGCCCCCACTGCAAAAGCCACCAGGAACACGAAGTATCCCTGGTGCGAAAGGGCAAGGAACGCACCATGAACCGGGGCCGCCGCAAATACGAGGCCATCAAAAAAGGCTACAAGGGCAGCCCCCGGACGCCGAAAAAGAACATCTACAAGATAGGCAAGCGCTCGGTGATGAGCCTCAAATGCAAAAGCTGCGGGAAAAAGCACCAGAAAGTCCACGACGCCCGCACCAAAAAACCCGTGGAGGTCGGCTAGAAGATGGCGAAGAAGACGAGCAGCCGGTTCCTCAAGGTCAAATGCAGCGACTGCGAGCACGAACAGGTCGTCTACGGATGCGCGGCCACCCCCGTCGCCTGCGAGGTCTGCAACAAGACCATCGTCAAGCCCGCCGCAGGAAAAGCCACCGTCACCACCCATATCCTCGCCGTCCTCGACAAGGACCTCTGAGCCAGCCACCCCTTTTTATAGCACCGACGACTAATCCCTACCAGCCACGATGCCGCTCAGGAAACGAAAAAACGTCATCGGAGTCGCCGGCGCCATCGCCGTCACCGTCATCCTGCTCATGGTCGCCGCAACCATCGTCTGGCTCATGTACGGCTTCGAGTATGCCATCGAGGAGGTCGACCCCGCCACCCTTGAGCAGACGGCAGGACAGGACGCTTTCATCGATGTCGAGGCACCAGAGAACGGGACCGACGACACCCCTCCCGAAGCGGC
>CAYUFO010000122.1:0-5670 GCA_964443985.1 uncultured archaeon
GTCTGGGTGGTCGACGAGGAGCTTGACGATGCCGAACTCGTCGGCCGAGGCGATGGTCGTGGCGAGGATGTTGACGCCGCTGTCTGCGAGTATTCTCGTGATCTTTTCGAGCCGTCCCGGCTTGTTCTCCGCGAAGATGCTGATTTGTTTAACCATTTTGTTGCCCCCGTTGTTCACACGTTTCGTTCGTCGACGACCCGGACGGCCTTGCCCGCTGAGCGGGGGAGGCTGCCGGGCTCGAGGAATTCTATCTTCGGCTTGACGATGATGTCGCCTGCGAGCGCCGCGATCATCCGCTTCTTCAATGCGGACAGGTTCTTGACGTCGCCTGCGAACATCGCTTCGGCGAGCTCGACCTTGACGGTCAACTCGTCCATGGTGCCGCGCCGGGTGAGATGTATCTGGTAGGTCGAGCCGACCTCGGGGAACGTCATGAGGACGTCCTCGACTTGGCTCGGGTAGAGGTTGACGCCGCGGACGATGAGCATGTCGTCGCTTCGGCCCTTGATGCGGTCCAGGCGCCGGTGGGTGCGCCCGCAGGGGCAGTTTCCAGTGAGCACGCGGCCGAGGTCGCGGGTGCGGTAGCGCAGTATCGGCATGCCTTCGCGGGCGAGGGTGGTGAGGACTATCTCGCCGACGGTGCCGTCGGGGACGGGTTCTAGGGTCTCGGGGTCGACGACTTCGAGGAGATAGGCGTCCTCCCAGAGGTGCATGCCGTCCTGCTTCTCGCACTCGAAGGCGACGCCGGGCCCGTTCATCTCGGAGAGGCCGTAGCTGTTGTAGGTGGTGACGGAGAGCTCTCGCTCGATCTTCTTTCGGACCTCTTCGCTGTGGGGCTCGGCGCCGACGTAGGCGATGCGCCAGTCGACGTCCTTTTCGGGGTCGAGGCCGAGCTCGGCGAAGACTTCGGCGACGTGGAGCGCGTAGCTCGGCGTGCTGTGCGTCACCGTGGTGCGGTAGTCGCGCATCATCTCTATCTGGCGCTTGGTGTTGCCGGGCCCCGAGGGTATGACGAGGAGGCCTGCTTTTTCGGCGCCGTAGTGCATGCCGAGCCCGCCCGTGAAGAGGCCGTAGCCTATCATGTTCTGGAGGACGTCGCCCTCCCCTGCGCCGGTGGCGGTGATGCAGCGGGCCATGAGGTCGGCCCACGCGTCGATGTCTTTTCTCGTGTGGTAGATGACGGTGGCGCGGCCCGTCGTCCCCGAGGAGCTGTGCAGGCGGACGGCCTTTTTTCGGGGCAGCGTCCACATGCCGTAGTCCCAGGCGGCGCGGAGATCGTCCTTGGTGGTGAAGGGGATCTTTGCGAGGTCGCCAAGCGAGCGGATGTCGGATGGTGCGAGGCCTGCCTGCTTGAATCGTTTCTGGTAGAAGGGAGAGGAGGAGGCCCTTTTCAGGGTGTCCTCGAGTCGGGAAAGTTGGAGTTCCTCAAGCCGGTCTCGGGGCATGGATTCATACTGCTCCTGCCAATATGCCATGATGCAAATACATGGGAGAGGATGTATAAAACAGCGGATACGCGTATGCTCCCGAATCATACAAACGCATAATAACTAGGAGTTCCCCATCATACTCGATGGCTATCGTGCGGGAGAGGAGGCAGCAGAGCACACGCCTCCCAGAAACGTGGCAGGTGGGTGAGGGAGGCGACCGCATCGCAGGGCTCGCAGCCGATCCAATGAAGAACTTTGACGCCTTGGTTGCACAAGGATATGCTGCGTTTCCTTCGATACTCAGCCGATTCCGCGGGGAGGAGGAGGGGTTTCGAGCAGGGCTCCTCGATGACGTCCTCGGTCAAATCCTGAGGCAGCACGGAGCCGACCTTCGGGCGTTGCCCGCCCTGCAGAGGGCATATTTCGGCATCACGGATTCCCGGAAAAAGGATATGCTGGCGCGCCATATGCGGTCCCTCGACGGAGAACTCGGCGTCATGCTCAGCCACCCCAAGACCGAGCATCTCATTCTCAGAAGCGGCTATGAATCGTCTGGCAATGCCGACAAGGACATCCTCGCAGAAGTCGGAGAAACAAACGCCCGCCGGATCGTGGAGTGGGCGCCTGGTTCCGGGAGGGGGTTGATTCGGTTGTTGGAGAATCTTCCTCATGGTGCACGCCTTTCTGCAGTCGACTACTATGCCGTCCTGGTTTCGGCCGGGGGCGATTGGGGCTCGGTGGTGGCGGGGCTCGACGGAACCGTCCTGCAGGCTTGGGATGCCGGGGGGCGAAGGGCGTATTCTAGAAATCCCTTTGTGGGCCCAAAGGAGGCGCCAGGGTGGGCGAATACGCTCGCAAGGGAAGGTAGTGCTGCCCTGCGGGAGGAGTACGGGGAAACGGTCGAGGAAGTGCCAGCGAATCCTCGCATCTTTTTTGAACGGGTGAGCGAACGTAAGGGATGTCGCGCGAATGCCGTGTATCCCGTCGAACCACTCCTTCTTGGACACCTGCAAAAGGGAAAGCTTCGATTCCTGCAGGGAGACTTTTTCGCACCGGGGGAGACGAAGGGCTTCAGAGACCTGCGGGGGGGTGTCGACGTCGGCATCGTGCGAAACACCATTGGGTCCAGCCTCTCGTTTTCCGATTCCGACAAGGGCATCTTCTCCGCAGAAGAGAGCGTGAGGGCCACGGCATCCATGGGATTCATGCTCAGGGAGGGGGGGAGACTCGTCGTGGCAAGCGAGATACCCCGGCACCGGTGGCTTCTTGTCTTGGAGCGCAGGGGAGGGAGGATTGAGCCGGCGCGGCTCGTCGGGGAGGGTTCAGCGGAGCTCAACCACGGTGTAAGGCTCAACCGGAGAACGACCTCCTCCCAGAACCGATGAGGCCACCTGCGTGACGGCGCGGGCCGGTCAAAATCGTTGTGGGCGGTCAGGCGGGCATATGCGGGGGCTTCGGGGGGGAGCGGTGCGCCCCCCACATGAGCTCTTGGATCTTCTTGTGGGGTTTTTCGGGGTCGGGGTAGTTGTCGAAGACGAGTTCGACGTCCGGGCCCCCCGCCACGTCGATGTAGATGTCGCCGATGTCTACGATGCGTTCGGTGAACTTCTTCTTGAGCTCGACGTTCTGGATGTTTCGGTAGGGGACGACGTCGAGGTTCTTGGAAAAGAGGCCCTCGCGCTTCATGACGCGCTTGTCGGTGACGAAGTAGCGCGTCGAGTAGTGGCCGAAGACGCTGATGAAGAAGAGGAAGAGGCCGGCGAGGAGGCTGGCGCCCGAGATGAGGATGAGGGAGTCGTTGGCATCGGCCGCGAGATAGTACCCGAGCGCGGCGAGAAAGCCCAAAAATAGGAATCCCGAGAGGGCGAGCATGCCTATCTCCCCCCACCACGAGGCCAGCGATGAGTAGTAGATATGTTCGTCTTCGAGGAGGTCCTCGTCTGAAAGGCGGGTCAGGGATGTAAGCCGTTTGTCGATGGCTGATAGGAACGGCGCCATATACTAGGGACTGAGAACGTGTCGTTAAAAACGGTGAGGTGGTTGTGACATGAAATAATGGGAAAATGGAGAGATGCGGCAGTACGGGCGGCATCTCTCCGGGGCGATGTTTAGGCGAGCTGTGCGGCCGGTTTCTTGGCGGCCGACTTTTTTAGGGTCCAGCTCGCGCTCACCATGACGGCCCACAGGCCGAGGCAGGCGAGGAGCATGGGGACGCCGATGGCGACGATCTCTGCGAGCATGACTTCCGTCTGTGCGGGTGTCGCCATGGCGGTGAGGTAGGGCGGGTAGAGGACGATCTCGCCGCTTGCGAGGTGCTCGAGGAAGAGTCCTGCGGTGCCGCCCCAGGCGAGGGTGTTGAACCATTCGATGTGGTAGTCCTTGGGTATCTTTTTCCGAAAGAGCGTGGTGACGAGCGCCACTGCCGCGGGTGCCGTGAAGCATGCCATTTTTTCCGTTTACCTTGTTGCGAGGTCTCCTTTTATTTTCACTATTGCTGCTTGGATCTCCCATAGTATAAATACTGGGATGAGCATGGCGAGGCCGAGGACGGTGCCGTTCTCGATGAGCCCGTCGGCGTGCATCTCGATGATGGGGCCGCCTTCGTATCCGAGGACGTGGTCGACGGTGACCATGAGCGTGAGGCCCCAAAGGAGGATGGCGAGGGTGTCGAGCCGGTATTTCTTGGGTGCGTACAGCCAGACGGCGGTTGTGAGGATGGCCGCCGTTGCCGAGGTGATGAGCCACATTTTTCAGTAACACCTTTTTATTGAATGTGCTACTAATACCTGTTGCTCCTATAAAAGCACGGTGACATGACATGGTCGAACGCGTGACACGATTCGGGGTCTCGCTGCCGCGAAGCCTCGTAGCGAGATTCGACGCGACGCTGGCCGACCTCGGCTACGACAACCGAAGCAAGGCCATCCAGGACGCCGTCACCGAATTCATCAAGGAAAAACGGATACAAGCTGGCAGCGAACGCGTCGTCGGCACCATCAGCTACCTCTACGACCACCACGTGTCGGGCGTCAACGAGAAGATCATCAGCGTCCAACACGACTTCGGCGGCGGAATAAAGTCCATGATGCACGCTCACCTCACCCACCACGACTGCGTCGAAGTCCTCATCGTCGAAGGAAAGGGACAAGACGTCGAGAAACTCGCAGGAAACATAGGGGCCACACGCGGCGTCACCAACTGCAAACTCTCCATTCTGGAAAGCGACTAACTTTTTTCCCTTCCCTTTTTGACGGCAGAAATCTTTTCTAGGTCATGGGCGTTGGCGGGGTTATCGCGTCTCTCTTTAATCACTTTGAGGTAGTCGATGCCTCGCAGCCTCACCGTCGTGCCCCTCCTGGTGGTGTATGAGCCGCCTTCGTTGTAGTCTGAGGGGAGGGTGATGCGCGGATGATTGAGATGCATCTCGTCGCCGACCTTCCGGTGAACGTAGACGTCGAGGTAGTCTAGGACGCCTCCGTGGGCAACCGGTTTCCCAAGGGCGTCGATCCGGGCAAGGCGCAGCCTTCGAGAGCGTCGCCGGACCGCATCTTCCGCGTTCAATCCTCGATAGACGATGGCTTTCTTCTTCGATGATACCTTCGTGGAGAGCACCTTTTTGAAAAGGCCGTATCCCGCCCTTCCTGCCGATGCGACGATATTGGGGAGGTCCCCTTCCTCTACGCCGATGTCGAGGTCGAAATGTTTTCGCGTAAGCCTCCCATCTGCCAAATCAATGGCCAACCCCCCTGAGAGCACCCACTTCCCGGGGTCCCCGAGGATGCCTGGCAACGCATCGATGGCCCCGTCGATGTTTTCTACATCGGCTTGCGTTGCGGGGACGAGCCGTTTGGGATGATGGGGGACGGTGACCGCAGCCGTCCTCGCAAGCGATATCCTGTGCTCTGTCCCGTCCGAGGCGTGAGCCACCCGGCCGTCTCCGAGCCGATACAGGTTGATTGTGTCGAACGGGGTTATAGACTGCGTGTCTCGTGCCTTCAGCCGTGACATGTCGATTCCCCGAGTTACTCTGGGAAGCAGTAACCAATAAATCAACTCACAGATAGAAGAAGTAGACCATCCCGACGGCGATGGCGATGAAGAGCACCGTCATGAGGCTGCCTGCCTGCATATAGTCTGCGTTGCGGTAGTTGCCTGGTCCCATGATGAGGGCGTTGACCTGGTGGGTGGGGATGATGAAGGAGTTGCTCGCGCAGACGGCTACGAGGAGCGCGAGGGCCGT
>CAYUFO010000123.1:0-3171 GCA_964443985.1 uncultured archaeon
TCTCTTTTCGGGACTCCAAACTCTTGCCGAGTATCTTCTCCGCTTCCCCCCGGTCGAAGAACAAGCCACACGTGCACTCCTCGACGATGACGGAGTGGAGGTCCGCCTTATCCATCTTCTTGCCGCAGCGGGGACATAGCCGCTTGCTCTCCCCCCGATAGATGAGCTCATGCTCGCTCACCCTGGTCCCCGCGACCTTCCTCAAATCCCCCCGGTCCATCCATATGCCCGAACACGTGGGACACAGGTCCAGTTCATGGCCGTCGAGGAGCAGTTCTTCCATCACTGAGCCGTCTTTTGGGCAACGCATTATTTTTCCACTCCAAGTGCTACTTAGCAGATGGTTGGTAGTTCTTTATATGAGTGTACCTTTTAAGAGTCAGGGAGCGCGCTGGCTTGCCAGAGGGGTCAGCTTTCGCACACTTCGGAGACGACGACGTCTTCCGGGCTGCCCTGGTTGACGGGGACCGTCACCCTGACCTTCTCGACGCAGGGCGCGAGCCTTGTGGACTCGACCCCGAACTCGTAGGTGAACTCATAGTAGCCCTGCGGGTCGGCGAGTTCGGTGCCGTCGGGACGGCGTTTTTCGGCGACTTTGATTGCGCCGACCTCCCGCAACCCGCCGCCATTGTAGTTTCGATACCAATAGCTCTCAGTCACGTACTCGCGGGCCACCTCCCCGCTATCCGCCAGTGTCCACTCGTCGGGGGAGCTCCGTTCTCTGTTGCAAGACAGCCGGCAAAGAGCAGACAGAAAGCAACGATGGAAAGGAGCAATACTCTTGTACTCATATGGAGGAGATGAGGAGAGCGCCACTATAAATGCTGCGTCAGGGTCTATCGATTTATTTACGATGGCTCGCAATAACCGTCTTCCCGGGAGGACGCACACCGTGAAGCCGAAGACCGCAACGTCGCTTGTCGCCTTCGAGGAAAAGCTCTTCGACATCAAAGACGAACCCATGCCCGATGGCGCCTGGTGGTGGTGGTTCTGGCTCTTCTTCTTCGACAATCCCAAAGACCCCGTACGGCCCCGCCAGCTCATGATCCTCTGGTCGACCAAGAACGTCGACGAAATCGACTGCAACGACCTGCGCATCACGCTTGAGCGGCCGCTCGACAAGACGTGCCTCGACGGGGCCGCCGCCGCATGGTACTATGACGGCGACACCATGCACCACAACTATGTGCTCGAACAATGCAAGCTTGCGATCACCCCCAAAGGATTGACCGCCGACGGGAAGACGCCGTCGTCATTCACGGTCGAGGGCACCACCAACACGGTCCGCATCGGCGACGCCATGGAATTCGTAGCAGAGGGCCGGGGGACGCACGAATTCACCCTCCCAAGCCACAGCGAAGACACCTACGCCGCCGGCAAGGGCTACGCCATCCTCAAGCTCAACCACCTCGATTTGACGGGAACCGTCGACGGAAAGAAGATAACGGGCAGCGCCTACTTCCAGCGCGTCTTCGTCAACGCACCCGTCCCCCAGTGGTACTGGGGCGTCATCCACTTCGAGGGCGGCGCCGTCTTGACGTACTTCAACCCCCGCCTCTTCGGCCTCGACCTCAACCGGGAGGTGTCCTTCTTCGACGGCAGGGAACTGCACCGGTTCCACGACATCCACGTAAAGCGGACGGATGACGGCGACACCCCGACCTTCGAAATCGAAGCCAGCGACGGCGACAAGAAGATTTCCTTCCACGTCGACGCCTACGCGCACTCCAGCTGGACCTTCAAAAAGAAATCCCTCGGCATCCTCCCCAACACGCTCGTCTACAACGAGTACCCGGCAACCGTCTCGAACTTCAGATTCCAAGACGGGGAAAACGTCGTCACCGGCGACGACCTCGGAGCCTCCGTCGGCAACGCCGAACACACCACCGGATTCCTGCTCTAGCTTCGAGCGAGCGCGTTCTTCGGGCAGGTGGCGATGCAGCGGTCGCAGAGCAGGCAGTCCTTGTTCTCCCGTTTTCCGATGTCGGCATAGCTCATGGGGCAGGCTTTCTCGCAGAGGCTGCAGTCGGTGCAAAGCGCAGGCGACACGACGACCTGCTGCTTGCCGCCGCCGAGGAACCGCTGGGCGGTGCCCATGGGGCAGAACGTGCACCACGCGCGAGGGTGGATGGCGATGCCTGCGAGGACGGCGACGGCGGTCGTTGCGATGCACATGGAGACGAAGACCATGCCGATTCTCTCGATGAGACCTGACGTGGCGGAGAGCCGCCAGCCCATGAAGGCCATCATGGCGATGAAGATGGGGACGCGTATCCAAAGGCTTCTAAGCCACGCCAGGATGGATTTTTGGCGGCTGACCCTGGCGAGGATGTAATCGTTGAAGCTGCCCCGGGGGCACAGGTTGCCGCACATCCACCGGCCCCGGCCGAGGCTCGAGACGAACGCCGTCAGGAACACGACGGGCACGACGAAGCCGAGCAGGGGATAAAAGGGCCCGATGACGACGACGGCCACCATGACGACCCACAGATAGGGTGTGACAGCAAGCATAGACAACAACACCGTCGTGGACATATAAAAAGGGGAAGGTAGCAAACCAGATAGTGTCTTTGGCAACCTTCAACCATTCCTTGGAGAACTGCGGGCATTTATATTCATGACATTCCTCTTCATCTTCTGGAGGAACACACCACCATGGAAAAAATTATATTGGGGGTTCTTATCTTCACCCTCTTAATCGGACAACCCACCGCACAAAGCTCGGCCGACGCATCCTGCACGGAAATCTGTTCCAACGAAGGATACGTGAGCGGCTACTGCGACACCTACCCCATCGTGCCCGACACACAGATGTGCGACCAAGGCGGGTCACCGTGGGGCCCATACGGCGCATGCACGATCCCCCCAGACATGGCGGGAGCAGGCTACACGTGCTGCTGCACCGGTGAATCGGGCGGCGACATCGACGCGCCAGAGTATCCCTCGCTTGTGCTGCCCTTCCTCGCAGCCATGGGCGGCCTACTCATCGCCGTCTACGTCGCAAGGCACTGAACGTCGCTTTCCGGGAACAGGATCTTCCAAGGCGGAGGTCCCCTTCCTTTCCTTTTTCTAAAAACAGAATAGACAGGGAACATAGACACTATTGTTTTCGCCCACATTCAGTGCAGAAATTTGCATCAGCACGTAGTGGGGTGCCGCACTGGGAGCAGT
>CAYUFO010000123.1:3271-5644 GCA_964443985.1 uncultured archaeon
CATTCAGTGCAGAAATTTGCATCAGCACGTAGTGGGGTGCCGCACTGGGAGCAGTACTTCGTTGCGGCGTTGGCGATAGGGGAGGGTGCTTGGATAGGAGGGCTCTCCGGTTGCTGTGGGGATTCAGGGGCCAGCCCCGGGGAGGGTGTGGACGGGAAGCCGCGGGCGAGGAAGGTGTCCAGGATCTGGCGGGCTTCCTTGGCAGATATCCCGCCGGTGCCGAAAGAGTATTTGAGCTTTCCCGACGCAGTCTTTATCTCGATCTCGGGCGGCACGCTGCGGGCGGTGTCGTCGCCCTCGTAGACGGTCCGGCCGTCCTTGACCTTGTAGGATTGGATGTGCGCCGGCGCGAGCGCGAAGTTGTCGGGCTGCTCTGCGAGGATGGCGTCGGGCGGCATCTCGAAGTACCGCTTGTAGACGCCGGTGCCCGCGAACACGGTGGAACCCCACCGCGAGAGGAATCCCTTGCCTTCGGCCTTCTTTTCCTCGTTGATGCGGTTGACTTCGTCTTTTATCATCTGGCTGGTGAGCTCCGCGACGATGAGCCTTTCGGGCGTGAAGACGAGGTTGTAGGCCTTCTGGCTGAGGAACTTCTTTTTTACCACGTTCGGGATGGCGGCGGCGACGCGTTCTTGGGTCATTTTTTCTTGTCGATGCGGGTAGTCACGTATGTTTTGACGGGAGCGTAGTTGTCGGGCGTGCAGTAGAGCGCGAATCTCCGGTAGAAGGGGCCGGTCAGAACGACTGCCGGCAGGTCGTCGTGGAAGTCGGCCTTCTTGACCTCGTCCCAGCCGAATGCGTCGGCGAGCCTGCTTTGGGCGAGGACCGCGGCCCCCATGCCGCCAGGGTTCCCGGAGAGCGCGGCAAGGGAGAACAGCAGGCCGTTGATCCTGCCCGAGGAGGCGGCCTGTCCTTTGGCGACCTCGTAGCGGGCTCCCGTCTCGTCGAGGGAAAACGACATCCGGTTTCGGTTCCTGTAGACGACGAAGACGACGGCTATGGTGCCGGCGGCCACCAGGGCCAAGAGCCCCAGCAGGTAGTAGAATCCGTCATCGATTCCTTCGGTCGCTGAGACGCTCAGGTAGAGCATCAGAGCGATCAACAGGATGCCGGGCGTGAACGCCAGCAACAGGCCCTGAAGCGCCAGCCGGTTGGTGAGCATGGGGACGTCGGCCTCCCAGTGAAGCTCGGATGCCATGGTCGTGAAAGGGTTGCGTGTGCGGCCTACGCCCATTTGCTGTCGTCGCACTTGTAGCTGCCGATGGGCTTGCCCACCCAGGACACCAGGGTATGGTAGGAGCGGGCCTGGGCCCAGCAGGTTGAGGCCTGAAGGCGGGTTTCTGCCTTGCAGGCGTAGCGCATGGGGTTGAGGCGGCTTTTGGCCTCGCAGCGCCTCATGTAGTCGTCGTACTGTTGGTTGCATTCGTCGTACATGATGCGCTTGAACTCGGTATCGCAGTAGTCTTGGGTATCTCGGGTCTGCTCGCATTCATGGTAGCATTTGTCGTGGAAGTAGCAGGCGTAGTTGAAGCTCGCCTGGCCGAACAGGTGCTTGTTGGGGCCGCTCAATTTGCCTTCGGGCCCGCAGTAGTTCTTGTCCTCCCGATAGATCTCAAACGAGCCGCCGGAGGTGAGGGAAGGAGGCTCATGCGTCCGTTGTATGACGTCGCCGACGTCCGCCTTGCCCCCACCGAGGTTGCCGACCACCGTGACCCCGTGGCCCCCGGCGTTGTAGGAGCCGGTCAGGCCGATGCGAAAGCTCCCCGAGGTCGCGCCATCGGGGACGGGCACAGCCACGATAAAGCTGTCGCTCCAGGGGACGTCGCCCTCGGAACTGTAGGAATTGGTCTTGCCGCCGGCGGCAACGCTCACCGAAACCCTGCCGCTGTAGCCGTTTTTCGCGCTGACGGTCCCGGTGACCGTCAGGGTGTCGCCGGTGAGGGTCCCGTTCATGGTGCGCACCCACGTGAAACCGGGCTCGTCGTGGGGCGCCTCAAGGGAGGCCCCTGATACGCTATAGGTGATTTGTAACCCGTTGAAGGGTTCGCCGGGAAAGGTCTCCGCCGACGCAGTAGTTGCGAGCAGTACCGCCAGTACGAGGGGAAGCGTCTTTTTCATCTTTATTGTTTGGCGCCGCATTCGGTGCAGAACTGGGCGTCGCCTGCGAGCGGGGCCCCGCAGCCGGTGCAATACTTCTTTTCTGGGGTGGAGGATTGAGAGGTGACTTCTGCTTTTTCTTTGAAGGATGGTGCCTGAGCAGGTTCATCTTTCTTCTTGTTCTTTCGTCTCCTGCGCCACAGGAGGACGAAGACGACGAGGAAGACGAGGCCTCCTCCTAAGAGCAGGAGCGCGAGGAGCCCGCCACCGAGCCAC
>CAYUFO010000124.1:0-5525 GCA_964443985.1 uncultured archaeon
TTCTCACGCCGTCATCGCAGGTGGGACACGGTGGACAAGGGCCGCCGCAGTCCACTGCTTGCTCTCCCTGGTTTTGGAGCTCGTCAAAGCAGGTGGGGCAGGGCAGGCAGGGTCCTCCACAGTCGACGCCAACTTCGCCTTGGTTTTGGAGCTCGTCGGTGCAGTTGGGTTTAGGGCTTTTGACGACGAGCGTGAGGCGCTCGAGCTCCTCATCGTCGCAGCGGCCATTGGCGTTCTCGTCAAGGCAGCAGTCACCCTGTGGCGAAACGATAAAGGGAGACTCACATGTTGACTCCTCAAGGCAGCCGGCCAAATAGATACATAAGGCGATAAACAGTACTCCAAGGATAACGTGATTCATTCCTTTCGTCCCTTTATCCAGAAATGGGTCGTGTATTCCTCGTCGTCGGCGTGCAAGACGAGTTGGACCTTGGCAGGAAATGTCTGGGAGGCGGGGACCTCTATCTCCACGTTCTTGCTTGCCAGCATGTCGCGGACCTCCAATCGCTCGAGCAGCTGGTCGTCGAGGAATATCTCAAGGAGGTATCGCGGCCTTGTGGGCCCCACATGCTGGATGCCGTAGGTGAAGCTGATGGTGTCGCCTTCGATGTAGTTCGAATAGGAGCCGGGTTCCAGGTAGAGGGCAGTATAAGAGGTTTGCTGGTCGGCGTAGACGAGATAGGCGGTGAGGATGACGCCTGCTGCGATGGCGATGAGCACACTCCAGCGAAGCGTGGCAGGCGGGATGTCGTCAAAGATCGAGGAATCCTGGGTAGCCATGGTAGTGAAGGCGGCCGAGGGACGAAAGACAGGACGTTATCCTCAGGGCATATCGTGTCGATTATGAGGGGAATCAGGCATATATAAGCAGGCGTTTCGTGTTATTTTCAGAAAAAGGTGATGTGATGGGGGAGATCGTGTTTTCTGTGGCGGTCGGCACGGGCGTGGCGTTCGCCGTGACCTATTATGCGATGCCGTACCTCATCGCCCGATTCCGGGCGGCGGGGTTGACGGGCGTCGACGGCCACAAGGCCGACAAGCCCGAGGTCCCCGAGATGGGGGGCGTCGGCATCCTTGCAGGCTATTCGCTCGGACTGCTCGCAGCAGGCGGGTTGCTCGCCCTTGAGGCATCCGGCTTCTCCCTCGTCCCCGTCTACGCGGCCCTGTCCGTCTTCCTGCTCGCAGGCCTCATCGGCATCCTCGACGATTTGGTGAAGCTGCATCATGCCATCAAGCCGGTGCTGCTGCTCTTTGCCGCGGTGCCGCTCATCGTGGCGCGGGCGGGCGTCCCCGAGATCCGATTCCCGTTTTTCACGCTCGACTTCGCCTCGCTTGGCGGATTCGACCTCGCGTTCCTCTACTGGCTCGTCGTCGTGCCGCTCGCCGTGACGGGCACCGCCAACATATCCAACATGCTCGCCGGCTTCAACGGCCTCATGAGCGGATTGGGCGTCATCGCCTGCGGCGGCCTCGCCCTTGTCTCGGCGTTCACCGGCAACGTCCACGCGCTCCTCATCTTCCTGCCCATGATGGGGGCGCAGCTCGCCTTCCACCGCTTCAACATCGCGCCAGCAAAGATATTTCCCGGCGACGTGGGGACCCTGAGCCTCGGCGCCCTGGTGGCCGCTGGCCTCGTCGTCGGCAACATGGAGTTCGTCGGCGTCCTGTTCTTCGCGCCGCACCTCGTCAACGCGGTCCTCTCGCTCGGCAGCGTCGGCGGCTTCTTCGAGGAGAAACGATTCAGGCGGGAGAAGCTCTCGGCGCTCGATATCGCAGACGACGGGCGCATCTCTTTCACCCGGCTTGAGAAACCGGTCACTTTATCAAAGCTGCTATTGTATAATAAGCCACAGACGGAGTACGCATTCGTCACGAAGATACACGCCATCGCCTTCGCCGCTGCCGTCCTTGTCGTGGCCGGGTGCTGGTGGTGGCGGTTCCCCTAGGTAGAAAAAGATGATTGGAAAGAACAAGGTCATGATCGTGAGCCCCCACACAGACGACGGGGAGCTCGCCTGCGGGGGCACCATCGCCCGCTTCGTCGAGAACAAGCGAGACGTCCACTACGTGGCGCTGTCGACGTGCGAGAAGTCGGTGCCCGACAAGTTCCCCCCCGACATCCTTCGAAGGGAGGTAACCGAGGCGACGAAGATTCTCGGCATCCCCCGCGACAACCTCCACATCTACGACTTCGAGGTCCGCGAATTCCCCCAGTTCCGCCAGCAGATACTCGAGGAATTCGTCAAGCTCGAAGCCAGGATAAAGCCCGATGTCGTCATCTGCCCCAGCAGCCACGACGTCCACCAAGACCACATCACCACGCGAAACGAGGTGCTTCGGGCGTTCCGGACCCACACCATCCTCGGCTTCGAGCTGCCCTGGGACAACATCACCTTCAACACGCAGGCCTTCGTGTCATTGCAGGAGCACCACATCGCCAAGAAGCTCGAAGCATTGGATGCCTACAAGTCCCAAAGCCACCGCGACTACCTCGGGGAAGAGTACATCCGCGGCATCGCCCACACCCGCGGCACCCAGATAAAGGCCAAGTACGCCGAATGCTTTGAGGTCATCCGCTGGGTCATCCAAAATGTCTGACGTCTGGCTGGACATCATGACCACCAAGCAGGTGTGGTTTTACGGCACGCTCGCGACCTACCTCAACGACCGCGGCATCGACACGTGGGTGACGGTGCGCAAGTACCAGGAGAACACCGAGGTCCTCGAGCAGTGCATCAAGGACGGCCGGTTCTCCTTCGACTACGAGGTGACGGGCGTCCACGGCGGCCAGGACAAGTTCCAGAAGCTTGCGACCAGCCTCGAGCGCATGCGGGTCCTCCTCGACGGCGCCAAAGACCGCGACATCGCCTGCTCGGTGGGCCTCAACAGCCCAGAATGCGCCCGCGTCTCCTACGGCCTTGGCATCGCCCACCTGTGCACGTCGGATTCCCCCTTCGCCGTCCACGCCTGCCGGCTGAGCCTTCCCTTCAGCGCGAAACTCATCACGAGCTGGCTGTCCCGCGACGAAGACTTCATCGCGGTCGGCGCCGACCCCGACGCCATCGTGAAATTCAAGGGCATCGACGAGATAGCCTGGACCCGCGACTTCACGCCCAACCCGAAAGTGCTCGACGACATCGGCGTCACCCAGGACAATCCCATCGTCGTCGTGCGCGCCCTCTCCCCCCACTTCCAGGTCAACGCCGACCTCAAGTACGCCGAAGACGACACCGGCGTCGACGCCCTCATCGCGGGCGTCCTCGATGCCGCAGGCGACCAGTGCCAGATAGTCGCCGTCCCCCGCTACGGCGGACAGGGACCCGCCCTGAAAAAACGGTTCGGCGACCTGATCAAGGTCATCGACCACACCGAGGGGCCGTCGCTCAACTGCTATGCGAGCGTCCTCGTGTCCGCCGGCGGCACCATGGCCCGCGAAGCGGCGCTTTTGGGCACGTTCGCCGTGTCCATGGACCCCCTGACCCGTCACCCCATGGCCTACGGGGAGAAGTTCCTCGACGAACAGGGCCTCATGCTTCGGACCCACGACGTCGGCGAGGCCGTGGCAAAGATTCGCGAGCTCGTGGCGAGCGAGGGAGAACGGAGGGCCATCCGGGAGAAGGCCGCAAAGCTCAGAGACGACCTCGAGGACCCCATCCCCGCAATCCACCGCGAGATCAGCAATTATTTGGCGTGAACCCGATGCCGTTATCATCTGTCCTCGAAGGAATAGCTTCACACACCGCACGCGAGGGCCAAATCAAAAATCGGGAAGGCGTTCTCATCATAAGCGAGCGTTTCTCGGTGGACGCGGGCATTGAGCCGGCCCACGTGCCTGAAGACGTTTCCTCGTGCATCCTTTTAGAATCCGGCCACCAGCCCAACCTGCTTCCCTACGCGGGCGTCTTTCGAAAAGTCTTTCTCCTCGCAGAAATCGCCAAAGCTGCAGGGGATAACGGACGGCAAGCACTCCCCGTCTTCGGGTTTGCCGATTACAACATCGCCACCGCCAACCTCCTCGTCCAGAACCGGATACCCGACACCACCCGCGAGGGCTTTAGAAAGATCGGCTGGCCTATTCGAAAGGAGGACAAGTGGAAGCGCTTCGACGCCCTCGAAAAGCCGGCAGGCGACGCGTTCGACTCCCATATCCAAGAGGTCCGTGAGTCCTACAAGACGAACGCCAAACGAGCCCGGATGCCCCCCGACGGCATCAGGGGGTCTCTCGACGACCTCACCGCCATCCTCGAGGACTGCCATAAACGAGCAGACAATTACGCCGACTTCAACGCCTATACGTTCGCCCATATTTGCACCGACTTGCTCGGCCTGAACGTCCGATTCTTCCGCTACTCGGACGTCCAAATGGAGGGCATATTCGTCGATGAGACGAGGCGGCTCGTCACCCGCACCGGCGACTTCAACGACGCCTGCAACGCGTCACTGGAAAAACGGGGGCTCGAAGAGCTCGGCGCGGTCGAAGAACACTTCTTCCCCCTCTGGCACCATTGCTCATGCGGGGGCAAGGTGACGCTCTCCCTGCAGGAACCCGTCAAACCCAACGGCCGCTGCCCCGTCTGCGATGCGATGCACTGGCTCGACTTCGGCGCCGAAGGCGAAAAACTCGACGACGCCTACGCCGCCCTCGCCCCCACCGCCATGGCGCGGAACCTCGTCTTCGCCGAGGGCCTGGGCACCGACCTGTTCATATCGGGGGCCGGCGGCGGCCTACGCTATGGCGCCATCGCCAACGACGCGGCCGACGCGCTCGGCTTCAGAAAGCCCCGGACCCTCGCCTGGCGGGGAGGAGACCGCTACCTCGGCGTCGCCCACCTCGCCTCGCTCGCAGGACTCGCCAAGGCGCTCGGCGCCCCTATAGAGGGGCTCCCCTCGCATCCCGTGGACCCACTCGTCGATACCCGTAAGAAAGCATTGCAAAAGGAATTGGCAGAGCTTTCCGAAGACGATAAAAAGGCGCGCCAGAAGCTGGAAGGCGCCCTCACCAACATCGACACCCAGCGGGCCATCACCGAGAAGGTCTTCGACGTCGTGCCGTCTGCGGCAGACGTCTACGCCAACGTGGGAGGCAAAGCCTCAGTCGAGGCCTGGCGGGACGTCCTCGCAGGGGCCGCCCCATCGATAGAGGAGTTCATCGTCATCGAAGCAGACATCACTTACCCCCAGGACGGGTTCGTATCCTATGACGCCGTGAAGAGGGCGCTCGAGTGAGTGACCACAATGAACATCGCCAGTGACGCCCATATCGACGCCCGCAGGCAGGCCGGCATCGACCACTTTCTCACCACCTATGGGCTCCCCGCCTGCGACGACGCGTATCCCGTGGGCATCGTCTACGGCGACGCCGACACACCCTATGACTACACGGTCCGCGTCGCCCGAAACGAGCTCGCAAACCGCTTGACGGGGTGGCTTACCTTCCAAGACGACACCGTCCCCCTCTTTGAGGCCCCCCTCACCCTCGAGGACGGCACCGCCATCGCCCACTACTCCGACGCCGAGGGCAGCCG
>CAYUFO010000125.1:0-5441 GCA_964443985.1 uncultured archaeon
GCCCGCTTCGCGGGCGGACGCTGGACTCTTTTTGGTTTTTGGCGGCGGCGGGGTTTTAAAAACAAAAAACCGACAGATAACCGCGGAGCACAGAATGATATATATAGGTCATTCTACAACGGATTCAAGAGAGTATTTATTTCTTGGAGAGAGATAAAGAATTCTCTTGAGTTTGTTGTTGCTCCGCGTTTACCTACCGGTTTCGCGAATAATTTTATTGGTTATATTATACCACATTTATTAACAAAACTCTCTCCAAGTTTTTTCTGTTTCGGCCTTTTGACCTCATCAGTTCCGATACACATCGGAAGACAGAAGGAAGTTTTTTAATGAGAAACTTCCGAAAACTCTTGAACCCGCGAGGAGTGCTTCCTCGCTGCCGGCTAACCCTAGCCGGACTTGAAAGAACGTTTGCTTCTGAGTTGACCTCCACTCTGAAGCGGTATAGGAGTGTTCTGTTAAAGGTCAAACACACAAAACCTTTGGATTCCTAGCGGCTGCCCCACTTGCGCTTCAGGGCGTCAAGTGCCGATTCCATACTCTGACCTTCGGATTCCTCCTTGGCCTCGGCTTGGTTTTCGGACACTTTGCCCTGTGAGCCACAGATCGAGCAGGAAACTTCGAGCGACTCGCCGGACTTGTACCGACGCATTTCACTCTTGGTAACCCTGTTCTGACATCCACATGAGCATCGGAAGTAGCGACCTCCGACGAAGGTGAACTCGCCAGAGCCACCATTGCTCTCAGCCGTCTGAGCTTTCGGCTTTTCGGTTTCCCGATCAGCTTCCAGCCAAGCGACTGCGCCAGCGAGCCACGCATCCACGTCCCGTGCCCGATACAGACTAAGGAACGAATCCCCGATGTCCGTCTGAGCGATCTGGTACATGGAGTGGCAGACTCCGTCTTGGCGACGAGCGCGACCGTAGTGAGCGTTGAGCTCTTGCTCGAAGACTCGGAGAGCCTTCTTTTTGCCCACGAGATCGGCAGCGGTCTTGGCCAGCTCAATTGCCTTTTCAGCGACGTACTCATCGTCGCCCACGGCTTCCCAAACTGCTTCGGGAAAGCGGGCGCGACGGGCAGCCTGCCGATCGGGCATCGCAGCCTTCACACGAGCGATGAGCTTGCGGGCTTCCGTAACCTTCTCGAGCACCACTTCGTAGCGGCGGTCGGACAAGGCATTGGAGATATCCCGAGAAACGTCATCAGCTTCGGTACGCTCTTCGGACGTAGCGTCGACGTACTCTTCGTAACCATATTGCAGGTTATAGAGTTCATCAGACACATCGCTTCGAGCTTCCTCAGCCTCGTGTTTCGTCTGCGAACGGGAGGTGCAGAGATCCACGAGGGAACCGGCGGTTTCAGCAGCGATTTCACAAGCCGTTTTGACGTCACCATAGGCCGCGGACTTCAGAGAGTCCTTGGCGTTCCGGATGGCCTCGCGAACTTGCTCGATCTCCGATTCCACGAAGTAGCGATCCTCTACGCCCTCGATGAGGGTTTCGACCTGCTTCTCTGTGGTCTCGATGAGCTGCTTGACCTCAGCGTGGTCTCCGCCAATCTCGGACTTGGCCTTCTCCATGGCCGCCTTGAGTGCTTCGATCTTTTCCTCGATATTACTCGAGGTCAGACCTTCGGCGTGCTCGCGAACGAGCGTCTCGTAGCGACTCTGGAGGGCGTTACCCAGATCGGTGAGAGACCAGCTGGCGTACCAGCCGGAGCTCTTGCTCTGCCACGGCTCCTCTTGCGGGATCGTGAGCTGCTCCTTGAGCGCCGCTTTGACCAGCACCTCGAGGGACTTCTGAGTTTCCTCATCCGCCTTCTCTTTGGTGTCAGCCAAGAACAGCTGCCACTCGGAGTACCCACTGTATCGCTTGAGGCCGACGTACCCGTAGATGGGGTCGCCGGTGCTGTTTTCCGTGCGGGTGATCTCGACCTGCGAGCCAACCTTATCCAACCACAGAATGACCTTTGCAGAATCACTCGTATAGCTGGTTTCATGTTCGCTGCGAGCCGTAGACCAGCACCGGTCGATCCGGCTGCGCTCGAGCTTTTCCACCAATTCCACGAAGGACTTGGCAGAGTGCCCGGAGCAACGAATCTCCACGGTGCGCCCGCTCGGGAGCAAAACCGATTCGGAGCCACACTTACGCGCGAACTCCTCCTCGACGTTGGTGCGGCAGTACACGCCACCGTAGTACTCCTTGCCGTACTCAATCTCCAGCGTAACGCCTTCGATCTCGACGGTGTCGGGGTTCTCGGTGATCACCAGTTGCACCAACTCGGGGTCGAGCGCTGGAAGCTGGAGGTTTTCGAAGTCCACAACTTCCATCGCACACCGAGCTCCGTTGAGCCGGGAGACCAGCCAGTCTCGCCATTCGGAACGAGACATCAACTTAAAAACATCTTCGCCCGCCCGAATGTTGAGCTTGCGGGCTTTCTTCTGTTCCTCGCGGTTTCTTTCGATAACCGCTTTGATTTTCTCCAAGTACATCAGTATCTCCTTTCTTGCCCGTGGCCGTCGAGTCCGTCACTTGCGATCAGAACTCTTAGGCCGTGGGCGTGACAGGGTTGTTGGGGAACTAGATCGCCATCTGACCGGCGAGCCAGTCGACAAAGACCTCAGCCGCCTTCTCGTGCTCCGACGTCACGACCCGCTCTTCCTTGACCTGCTGGCCATTGAAGTGGGTCTTGGTCGTCGAGACACAGGAATCCTTGTCAGAATCGAATCCGGGGTTGAGTCCTTCTTCGATCTTCACGAGTTGAGGAGCGACTTCTGCGAGCCACATCGGATCAACCTTCGTGCACATGGCCACCAGATTCAAGGTGCAGAGGTAACCCCTGCGGTTCTTGAACTGAATGTCCTTGGGTAGTCCGACGATCCAGTCGGGAGAGCCAGTCACCACGCTTTCGCGCGCCTTCTGGCGGGTTCCGTTGCCACCGTTCCGGTAGTCACCATATTCATTTCTGAACAGGTGATCCACCATCCCGGCGACGCAGGACTTCAGGATGTCCATCCGGTTGCCGGACGATCCGAACCTCACCCGGTGCGCTCGAAGAGCAGACACCAGCTTAGAACGAATGTCCTTTGCCCGGAAGTAGGACTTCGCGAAGATTCCCATCTCCCGAAGCTCTCCGTTTCTCTTGCCATGTGCGGCGTTCCACAGATCCAACTGTGCCATGAGATCGCTCTCAGACTCGTTGGTGTAGGTACGCCATGCACCGGTACGATCGCTGATTTCGCCAGCTTCCAAGATTGACGCGATGGTGAGAACATCATCCACCACGCCTTGCTTTTCGGCTTCGACGATCATGCGGGCGTACTGAACGCTCACAGGGAGTCTTGACATCAGACGTCCGATCTTGGTGACCGTACCGTCTTCAGACATCGCTCCGAGTGCGCGAAGTGCGCGCTTGGCATCCACGATGACATTGTTGTCGAGATCGTGGAAGAACGGAAGCTCTGTGGCGTCGTAGCCGGTGACGGCCAACCGCAGGACAGTCTGATCCAGTCGAGTCCGAAGAATCTCAGGAACAGGGTAGTCCGAACGGTCGCTGGTCGAGCAGTGATCGATGTACAGGCCTTCGCCCACACGACCGGTTCTGCCGCGACGCTGCATTGCCCGAGCTTTTGCGATCGGCTTGAGGTACAAGCCCTCAATGCCGTCCGCGAGCTCGATGCGACGCTCCATTCCGGAATCCACGACCGCGAGCTTGCGACCCGTGGAAGGCACGAGAGTCCGCCCCGTTTCGAGGGCGTTGGTCGAAACCACCACCTTCGGACGAGAGTAGGACTTGTACGCCTTGTTCTTCTCCGAACGTTCGAGCTGCCCGTGGAACGGGATGAGCTCGGCGTCGATGCCGTTCAATCCAGAAATCGTTGCTTCGATCTCCTTCTTGCCCGGTTGAAAAACCAGAACGTCGTAACCTTCGGCGACCAGCGACTTGACGTCGCTCACGAGGTCGGAACCGGCGGGACGATCGACGATCGGGAACTGCCGACCCGGCACCTTGAGCACTGGAGCGTTGCCCCGCTTGCGCGAGAGTTCGTCCGAGTTCAGGGTAGCCGACAGAACCACGATCTTCTGGAACGGCGAATCGCCCGCCTGAACATGCTTCCATGCCCAAGCTTCCAGAGTGGACTGATTCGTATTCCACTCATGCAACTCATCGATCACCAACACGTCGAAACGGTTGTGGCCTGCCAGTTCGCGAACCAACGCCAGTCCATCGGTGCAAAACAGGATTTCCGAGTTCGGAGAATCGCGACGATCACTCGCGGTACGATACCCGACCTCTTGACCCAGTCTAACACCTGCCAGCTCAGCCACGTATTCCGAGGTGCCGATGACCGTTTCAATCAACGGCTCGGTAACCAGAACGCGCAAACCTTGCTCGCGGTACCACTGGGGTACCATGGTGCTTTTCCCGCTGCCAGTTTCGGCTTCTACAATAATGTAGGAAGCCTCTGAGCTCATGATCTCAGCCTTGAAGGCCTCAATCGGGAGAGTTTCTTGCGTATTCATTCGTTTCTCCTTTGTACCCGTGGTTTCTTAAGCCGTGGGCGTAAAGTTTCTGTTTCTTGGTGGCTTCGGCACTGCGCCTCAGCTCACCACCTCGTCGAACCGGTCGTCTCCGTAGTCCCTGCGGATTACCGCGAGGAACCTAGCTGCTTTCGCGAACTCCTGACTGACACGCGGATCGAAGTGATCACACGCGAGGTTGAACGCTCGCTCGTAGCTCTGGGTGGGCGTCTCTTCTTGAGCGATCTCGATGAACTGGTCACGAAGACTGTCATCGGAAAGCTCAAGAATCGTCGCTGCCCTTCTCCGGAGATCGTCCAGCTCCCTGTTGGGACTGGCCTCCTGCGGTTTCATGGCTTTCTCCTTTCTCGTGCCCGTGTCCTTCGACAAACTCAGGACTTGGTGGGCGTGGTTGAGGTTTAACTCTCGAGCATCGCGTCCATCGCGCCGCCCATGGACGAATCAACGACAGAAATCTTCTGCCGCTTCTCCATCGGAAGGCGGTCGATCATCCGCGACACTTTCGAATTTATCGAGTCGATATGGATCGGCTCGAGTCCCTTGGCGAGCATGTAATCTACAGCTGCCTCCAGAAGCTCATAACCGATCCCTCTGTGCCGGTGACCATGCAAGACGTAGATCGCGACAATCGTCGGTACTCCCTCCATCATTTCTCCTTGCGGAGCGATGGTGGCAATGCCAACAATCTCGCCATCGACAGTGGCCAAAGCCACTTCATCAACACACGACCAACGGTCGCCTGCGAGAAGCAATCCCATTGCCATACTTGGCTTGGTGGAATGCAACGAATGCACCCACTCAGCCGCGTCGGCTTTTGGGACAACCTTGATTTGTGCCATTAGCACACCTCCTTGCCCTTAACCTTTCGGTTGTGGGCGTGTTTGGTTGCCTATGTTGTCA
>CAYUFO010000126.1:0-5375 GCA_964443985.1 uncultured archaeon
TCGAGGAATGTTATTCAAAAAAACGGTATGATAGAACATCGTGCTATATCCAACTCGGCGAAACAGAGATGGACCTATCCCTTTGTAATCGAGAGTCCGATGCCGAGTTCAAATGGTATTGTTACCGGGGGGTAGGATCTGGGCGGCAAGACCTGGAGATTTGTGAGCTCATCCCAGACGATCAGGCCAACAACAAGGAATGGTGCTATGAAAGAGTCGCATTCAACACCGGAAACGAATCCCTCTGCGATGTAATCGAAGACACTACAACACGGGATTACTGCATCGAGAGAATTGCTACCAAAAAGAAAGACCCGGGATTATGCAATCTCCTCACGAGCAACACCCCGGGGCGTAAAAAAATCTGCCAAGAACAAGTAGCTGAAGGAACCTACTAGACTCCCCCGCGACAGGGGGGGGGGCTATTTCCAGTGTTTGATTTTTTCGTGGAGTGGTTGCAGGAGGATGAGCAGGGGGAATATCTCGAGGCGGCCGACCCACATGAGGCCGGCGACGACGAGCTTGCCGATGGCGGGCATGTGGTACCAGGGGTCGCCGGTGATGTAGACGATGCCGACGTTGCCCATGGCCGAGAGCGTGAGGGCCATGCTGTGGTAGCCGGTGTAGCCCAAAAGCATGAAGAAGATGGCGCCTGCGACGGCGATGCCGAGGTAGGCCATGCCGAAGCCGAGGACGTAGAGTATGTCGTCGATGCCGATGGGTTTCTTGTCGACTTTCATGGCGACGACGGCTGATTTGGGGAGCATGAGGCGCTTGGTGACGTAGAAGACGGCGCGGACGATGACGGCCAATCGCAGGAGCTTGATGCCGCCGGCGGTGGAGCCGTACATGCCGCCCGTGTACATGAGGACCATGAGGACGGTCTGGGCGACTTCGGGCCAGTCGCCGGCGTTGGCGGTGCTGAAGCCCGTGCAGGTGATGGCCGACACCGTCTGGAAGAGGCCCGCACGGACGGATTCGAGCGCTATCCAGAGATCGGGTCCGCCAAAGTCGGTCACGTCGACGTAGAGGGCGGGGACGATGATGGCCGCCGACACGAGTATGAGGCCGAGCATGTAGCGCATCTCGACGTTGCGCACGACCGACTGGACGTCGCCGTTGAGCAGCCGGTAATGTAAAAGGAAGCTGACGGCACCCACGATCATGAAGAAGATGAGGATGCCCTCGATGAGCGGCGAATTAAAATAGGCGATGGATTCGCTGTGCGTCGAGAAGCCACCCGTCGAGAGCGCCGAGAACGAATGGTTTATGGCATCGAAGGGCGTCATGCCCGCCAGATACAGGAGAATGGCGCACGTCAAGGCGTAGATGCCGTAGATCTTCCAGGTCTCCTTGAGGGTGCCCTTGATGTGGGGGCGTATCTTCTGGCTGCCGACCTCGCTGCCGTAGTAGGCGCGGGCGGCGGTCCGGCTTTGCATGAGGACCATGAGGGCCAAGGCGATGATGCCGACGCCGCCGACGAAGTGGGTGAAGCTCCGGTAGAAGAGGATGTCGTGGTCGCCGCTATCCAAAAGCAGCTCGGGATACGCAATCTGGGTCATCCCCGTCGTCGCCCACCCCGACATGCTCTCGAAGAAGGCGTCGACGGGCCCCAGGGTGCCGCGGATGAGGAATGGCAGGGCACCGATGACGGCGACGAAGAGCCATATGAATACCACCGACATGAGGGCGTGCTTGGTCTGCGTCGGCCGCTGGGTCCTGACGTAGGCCTTTATGAGGCGGGCGAGCCCCCAGAAGGCGAGGCTCGGGACGATGAATGCCGCCGCCTTGACCCCAATCGTTCCCAGAGCGAGCTCCCCTGCATAATAGAGGGTCACGGCGACGGGGGCGAGCATGACGTAGGCGAGGAGCTGGAAGACCCCCGCCATGTCGCGGACGACGACGTCGAGGTCTCCCCTGCGAATCAAAATCATGGTATGCGTGCCGGTTTTTATAGGTGTCGGGGGTTAATAAGATATCCGCGTCGTCTTAAAAGAACCACCATGCCTTCCGTCGAATTCAGCTTCGGGGAACTCTGCCATCTTCTGGGGAAGGAGTTCCGCCCCGACGACCTCAGGGAGAAAATCCCCCTGATGGGTGTCGGCCTCGAATCCATCGATGAGGAAACCGTCAGCCTCGAGGTCTACCCCAACCGCCCCGACTACCTCATGATAGAGGGGTTCGCCCGGGCGCTGCGGGGGTTCCTCGCCCTTGAGACCGGCCTTCCCGTCTACAAGACTACGCCGTCGGGCATCACCTTCTACATCGAAAAGAGCGTCGCCGACGTCCGGCCCGCCGTCGCCGTGGGCGTCGCCCGAAACGTCGACCTGTCCGACGAGGAGACGCTCATCTCGCTCATGAACGTCCAGGAGAAGCTCCACCTCACCCACGGCAGAAACCGCGCGAAGGTCGCCATCGGCGTCCACGACATGGATTGCGTGGCGCCGCCCTTCACCTACCAGGCCGTCGACCCCGACTCGGTGTCGTTCGTCCCCCTCGACATGGCCGAAGAGATGACGCTGCGCCAAATCCTCTCGCGCCACCCCAAGGGCCGCGACTACGCCTGGACGCTCGAGGGCAAGCAGAAGTACCCCCTCTTCGTCGACGCCGCAGGCGACGTTTTGAGCTTCCCCCCCATCATCAACGGCGAGCTCACCCGGCTAACCGAGAAGACGCAAAACATCTTTCTGGACCTCACGGGCACCAGCCAGCTCGCCGTCGAACAGGCCTTAAACATCATCTGCTGCGGACTCGCCGACCGCGGCGCCGACATAGAGACCGTCAACGTCGTGAAAAAATAGCGGAGCCTATGCGTGCTTTTTTGCCAGCGGCCCGAGATACGGGAGCTCGTATTCCTCCCCTTGGTAGGATTTGTAGAGCATGAGTGCCCAGACAACCACCGACGCAATCCAGACGACGGGGGTTATGATGATGCCCACAATCGTGGCGATCAAGAGCATCTGGACGGCGAAGACGGCACAGCCCAAAAGCCCCGACTGGACGGTGTGAAAGCGGACGAAGCGGTCCTTCGGATTAAGCAGATAGACGGCGACGCTCGAAATCGGCATGACGAGATAGGCAAGAGCAGCAAGGACATTCGGCGACAGCCGCGGGGAATGGTCGTCGGTCATGATCCAATTCAACCTGCCAGCAGCACTCACACGTGCTTTTCGGCGAACTCCCAGACGAGGGGCACCTTCACGTCCCCGCCTTGGTAGGTCCGATACATGAGATAGGCGATGCCTGCGAGCACCACCACCGCGTACAGGGGGAACAAAGCAAAGCCGAGGCCGAGCGTCAGCAGGGCGACGATGCCGATGATGATGCTCACCGGGATGGTAGCCACCAACAACACCGCCCCAAGCAACCCTGACTGGATGGCGTGGAATCGGACCCGTTTGTCGTCGCCTGCAACAAGCAGCACCGCGATGCTCGAAATCGGCATGGCGAGGTACGCCACTGCCGCCAGTATGTCCGCGTTCGCTCCCGGGTCGCCTTTTTTTGCCATTCTCGGCTCCTCCCCACTGTGTGGGAATGGCTTAATTCTTATGAGAAGACCCCTTATAAACAACCTGCCATGGCAGCCGACGCACAAGACATCGCCTTCCTTGCCAAGTATCCCTTCGACTCCGCCGCCCGCGGCTACGTGGCCGGATTGGGACTCAGCCTCGCCGAGCTCTTCGCCCACCCCATCTACGGCGGCTGCCTTGCCGGGGGGAAACAACGGCTTGCCGCCGGCCTCAACGGCCGCCTGGAGCCGGTGATACCAGACGATGCCGTCGCCCAGGAGCTCGCCGTCCTCGAGTATGCCGTCGCCCGCCTGCTCGCCCACGCCACGGAAAGCCACCCCATCATCGAGTCCTTTGGCGCCGCCGAAGCCCGGCGCGCCCGCATCCTCCTTGACGCAGACGACGAAGACCCGCGGCAGGCGGTGAAGGCCGACCTCGGCGTCGACATAGTCGACGATTCCCTCCCCCTCAAACGGTATCTCGAACTGTGCCCGCGCCTCGTCCGCGAGGACAGCCGCCACAAGCTCGTCAACCGGCCCGTCACATCCGGGAGGGTGCGGCTTGCCGCCTCCGACGAAACAGTGCTTTTGCGTGAAGCCGTCTACCACCGCGTCATCGAACCCGTCCCCACCCGCGGGCTCCCCAAGGAACTCGTCGCCGAAGCCAGAAAAATCGCGAAAGCACGACGGGAGCGCCGCCACGCCCAGGCCGTCGGCGCCCTCGACCCCGACTGCCTGCCCCCATGCATCGACCACATCATGGGGCTCCTCGAGGCGGGCGAGGCCAGCCACAACACCATGTTCATCCTCGGCACCTTCCTATTGAATCTCGGATTGCCCGAAGACCAGATACTCGACGTCTTTCAGACGATGCCCACATTCGACGAAGACAAGGCCCGCTACCAGCTCAGCGTCCTCTCAGGAGAGCGCGGCGGCACCGAATACACGTGCCCGGGGTGCACGAGCATCAAGAGCTATGGCCTGTGCGTCGCCGACTGCCCGGCAATCAAGCACCCCCTGCAGCTCTACCGTCAACGGGCCCGGGAAAAGCGGTTTCGAGGCCGCTCGCCGTCCCCGCCATCGTCTGACGAAGACAGATAACCCCAATCGTATTTTACTGCCGCCTTCCCTGTGCCTAATACGGCACTGCCATGACGGTAAAAACCTATGAGCAACGGACGCAGGGAGCGTGGAAGGCGCCCGAAGACGTCTCACTGCTTGCCTTCTCCACCGACGAACGCGGCGAACCGATACGCTTGGGGGGGGGGCAACACCCGCGGCAACGTCTACGTGGGTAGGATGCGCTTTGCGGACGGCTCGGCCCACCGCGTCGCCGTCAAGCGATTCCACAAGAACCGGCGGCTCTCCGACGAGATGGCTGCTCGCTACAACGACACCATCGATGACCTACGCGCAGCCGGCGTGTCCTTGCCGAAGATGGCGGTGGTGAAGATGAGAAAGGGCAGCAGGCTCGGAAAGGAAACCCTCGCCGCAGACGAATGGATGCAGGTCTCCCAGCTCTTCGGCTCCTCTAGGCAAAAATCAAAGCTCCTGCATCTCACCCCCTTCAATGCCCCCGAGTCCCCCCAGGCCAAACATGATTCAATAGAGCAGCTCACCCGGGTCGCCAACGCCGGCTACTGGCCGGCCTACGACATCGTCCAACCCTTCAAAGACCAGCGAAAGGGCGCCGTCCCCATCGACATCGACATCGCCAGCTTCGAGCGACGGCCCACCCTCGACGAGCGGGCGGACTGCCTCTCCGACAGAATCCTCGACTGGGCCGGCGACGCCCGCGGCGACGTATCCCGGCTGTATGTGTTTAGCTTGTGAGTTGTGTGGTTAGTTGTGTGTAGGGGTTTAGGTT
>CAYUFO010000127.1:0-1194 GCA_964443985.1 uncultured archaeon
ACGCCGCCAGGCCCCCATTCAATTATGACTATTGCCGCAGCCTGGACCGGGGCTGCAGCAACGACCACTTCGACGACAGCGTGTCACACTGTCCCACGAACAACCAGATATTCGACTGCGAGGGGATTCCGCGATGAGGGTGCCTGCGTTGCTCTTCGTCCTGCTCACCCTCTTGCCCGCTGTCTGCGCTATCCAATCCACCGACAACTGGCCCGACGAGGTGCCGAGGGACGCAGATGTCATCGAGAATGCGTCCGTCGTCGAATACATCGCCACCGAACGGCTTGAGACAGGCCTTGAGATCGAGCGCAGCGTCCCCGAGGCCGTGCTGCCCGGCGAACCATTCACCGTCGAATTGTTCGTGAGCAACCCCACCGATGAAGGATTATCCATCCTCGTCGTCGACCCCGTGCGGCCGGGGCTCTCCTATCTCTCCGCCCCCGAGCCCGCGCTCTTCCACTACGACGGCCTTGCGGTCAGGCTCCTGCAGTGGCGGACTGTGGTTCCGGCAAACGGGATGGTCGATTACTCTTATCGCGCCGTGGCCACGGGTCCAGGAGCGCTCTCCCTCGCACCCGCCACCGTTTCCGACCCCTACGGAAACGTCTACGAATCGGCGATGAGCATCATCGAGGTCGGCTGCCATCCGAACGGCGCCTGCGACGGCGGGGAGACGTATCTCAGCTGCCCCGAAGACTGCCCGACGGGATCCGAAGACGACCTATGCGACGGCGTCGCCGACGGGCGGGTCGACCCCGACTGCGTTGGCGGGGCGGACCCGGATGCCGGGGGGGGAAGTCCTCCGTCCGCACAGGAGTCCGAGCCATTCACGATACCTGCCACCGACGGGGAAGAGGGCCCGGGCAGCATGGGAACGGTGGGCATCCTCCTCATCGTCTTGGCAGGCATCATCATCGCGGCTGTTGCCATCCTGCTCACTAGAAAGAAGAAAAAGTATTGCATCGAATGCGGCGCCAAGCTCGCCGCCGACGCACAGTACTGCACACAGTGCGGAAAAGCCCAGTAACGTGGGGGGACTATCCGTATCCCTTGAGCTGCTGACGCTTTTCGGCCCCGGCTCCCCCTGAAAAATCCTGTATGCGGGGTAGCAGTTCAGGGAAGAGTCCGGCAAAGGAATCCGATTCCGCCTTGTTTGCGACCAACGCATACCATTCGGTGAGGGAGGGCTTCATG
>CAYUFO010000127.1:1294-5342 GCA_964443985.1 uncultured archaeon
AGACGCACTGGTCGACGCGGCCGGGACGCTTGAGGGCGGCGTCGACGTGCCAGGGGGCGTTGGTCGCAGCGACGACGAAGACCATGTCGTTTTCCGAGATGCCGTCGAGCTCGGAGAGGAGGGTGTTGACGACGAGGCGCTGGTTGGCCCCGCCCCCGACGAGCGATTCCCGGCTCGCTCCGAGCGCGTCTATCTCGTCGAGGAAGAGGACGACGCCTTGCTTGTGGACGGCGACGTATTCGCGGGCCTTCTCGAAGACGCGGTGGACGTTGTTTTCGGTCTGGCCTGCGTAGCGGGCGATGAGGTTGCCGCAGCTCGCATTGATGAAGGGCCAGCCTGTTTCGCCCGCGAGGGCCTGGGCGAGATACGTCTTGCCGCAGCCCGGCGGCCCGTAGAGGAGGATGCCCGAGGCGATGCGCTGCTTGTAGAGCGCCGAGAGTTCCGGGTGGGCGATGGGGTAGAGGACGTCTTCGCGGAGCTTTTCCTTGACGTCTTCGAGGCCGCAGACGTCGTCAAACGAGAGGTCGCTCCGCTGGAAGAATAGGGCGTCGTTTCGTGGCTTGCGTGCGGGTGAAGTCATGGCAACTCAGCTACCTATGTGATGCTTCTTTTATGAGTCACATTTATGCGTCATATCTTTCGGGAATCGTAGGCCCAGTGGAGGAGGGCCTGCCGCTGCTTCCTTCGGCAGTCGAGGTCGCGGGGGGGACAGTTTATCTTGACTTGGGCGATGTGGCGGCGCATCGCCTTCCAACGCTTGATCTGGCGTTCGTCGTCGGGGCAGCGGCGGCCCAGGTAGTAGCGGCAGTACCACTGGAACCAGCCACGGGGGTCTTCGGGGTAAATCCACCCTCTCCTGCACCACTCGGACAGGGGAAGCGACGCCCTGATCTTGAAATAGTTGACGTCGGCATCAGAGCCTTCGGGACTGAGCTTGGCAGTTTCATACCACGACTTCGGGAACTCTCCACGACAGTCCGTCATGTACTTGCCCCCGAAGACGCCGAGGGCGAGCATCTCCCTGGGCGTCAATTCCGGATTAAACTCGGGATGAAAGTTCTTTCCCGCCGGCTCGGTGAGATGATACGTGTAGCCCTGCTGCATCGTGTCGTTGACGACGACCTTGACCGGCTTTCTCCGAGGCATCACTAGGGAAATAACAAGCAAACATAAAAAGAGAAAGGTTTGCCGAAGGCGAGACTTGAACTCGCGGCTTCCAGATGACTCCGCGTCATACGTGAAAGCTCCTTAGCCACTGTGGCTTGGGGCGCCTTTCTGAAAGATTCCTAGGTGAGCGACACCCAGTTTTCTTTCTTTTCCGTGAACGCTTTTCTTTCATAAAGAAAGAAAAGGGTTCTGCTTATGAGTCTGGCGCTCTAACCAATCTGAGCTACTTCGGCGTATGGTTTTTATTGTTTTTCTTGTTCTTTGAGTCTGGCGCTCCCCTACGAACCGCGCTGCGGTTCGTGGGCGCCAAAACCGCACAGCGGTTTTGAGCGTGACCAATCTGAGCTACTTCGGCGTATGAGTCTGCCGGGACTTACTTGCCGAAGGTAGCAAATCTCCGATTTGCGTCAACTTCGGCATGGTTGATTGACAGGATGTATTTTTTCGGTTTTGTTGTATTTAAGCGTGGTAGCAGTATGTTTTCGACATGATGAGGAAACGGGGGTTCGCTGGCCTGTTTTCGCTGGGTTTGCTTTTGATTGTCGCGGTGCTCGTGTGGGTGGGACCCCTCGACGTCGTGGCGAGCATTGCCCTGCTTGATGCGTGGTGGTTTTCGGTGTTCCTCGGCATCCAGCTCGTCATGATGGTGCTGTGGGCTCTGAAGTGGTGGGTGGTGCTCTCGCCGTATAGGGTTCCGTTCCATAAGGTGCTGCCGACGTCGTTCGTCGGCTATCTATTGAATTGTCTGACGCCCGCGAACATGGCGGGCGGCGAGCCCGTTCGGGCGTACGTGCTGAGCAGGATAGACGACATCCCCGCCGAGAAGTCGGCGGCGTCAGTCGTGGTTGATTTGTTCTTGGAGGTGACCGTCATCTTCCTCTACGTCGTGCTCGCCTTGGCGGTGTCGTTCTCCTACGACCTCCCCCCCACCCTCTATGCCGTGATGGGGGTAGCTCTTGCCTTCATGCTCGGCGTCTTCTTCCTTTTCACCTACATTCCCTTCAACGACACGTTCTCGCGGACGATGCTGCACCGCATCTTCTCGCTTTGCTGCCGGGTGCCGTTTCTTAGCTCGCGCGCCGAGCAGGCGACGCACCGCGTGGACGGCATCGTCGACGAGTTCCAGCAGGCCTTGAAGACGACGTTCGCCCGCCCGCATCTTTTGGGAACGGGATTGCTCATCTCCATCGTCATCTGGAGCATCTCGATAGCCAGGACGTATCTCATCTTCGTGATGCTTGGCGTGCCCGTCGCACCCATCGTCCTCGTCATCGTGCGCATCGTGGTGGCTGCGCTGAGCCTCTTTTCCGTCATCCCCGGAGCGACGGGCGTCTTCGAGGGGGCGTCGACGGGCTTGTATCACCTCTTCGGCATCGATGCGCGCACCGCGCTCGCGGCCACCCTCATCGACCGCCTATTCAGCTTCTGGCTGGGCATGGGTATCGGGCTTGCTGCTTCGGCCTATCTGGGGACGACCCACCTGGTCACGTGCTATGTGAAGGAGGACACCGATACGTGTTCTTTTAAAGAATCGTGACGTAATATTGTTTCCCATCTGGTTGCCCGCCTTAGCGTAGTCTGGTTTAACGCGTCCGCCTGTAGTTTTGCACGGCAGAGAAGTCTGTCTTCGGACGAAGCGGCCAGCGGAAGATCTCAGGTTCAAATCCTGGAGGCGGGAACCATTTCTTCTTTTTTATAGGTAGGCGCCCAATGTCGTTACCGTGAAGGGGCGATACGTTTTAGCAGTGTTGGCGGGCTTGTTTCTGTGGTCTTCCGCAGTCGAGGCCGCGACCGTCATCGTCCTCAATGAAACAGAACCCGAAATCTACGCCATCGAACAAATCGCGTTGACGGGCGACCTGCAGTCGAACACCCTGCGACTTTCCGGTTCGGGCGAAGTCATCTCCGGCAACCGGACGAAGGTCTATCTCCTCGGCCCGGCCTCAGACCTCCTCGTATCCGGCCTTCGCGTCAACAACCAGCCCACAAGCGTCTCCTTTGACAAACGCGGCTACTTCTTCCTCGGCGAAAAAGGCGACTTCGAATTATCTGCCGACATCGCCATCCGCACAATCGGCCAAATCAAGGTCCGAGTCCCCGGTCCCGTCAACCACCTCCACTTCGCCCTCGACAACGGCCACGCCATCGGCGGCGACCGCTACGGCCTCATCGACCAGGACATCATCATGCAGCGCTGGGAGCAGGTCTCCATGGTCGTCGACGGCAGCTTCAAGTACACCTACGCCGAGCGAAACCAGTTCCACTACCTTATCAGCCTGCAGGCCTACGGCTCGACGCTGGGCCGCTACGCCCTCGAGCTCCCAAACGGCGAACGCGTGACGTCGGTGACGGGCGCCGTCAAATGGGCGCAAGAGGGCAATCGCCTCGTCTTGGAGCTATCAGGTGAAAAAGCGAGCGTGACCGTCCGAGGCTACTTCGACTCCCGACAGTTGCGGGTGCCCTTGCCCGAGGACCGCCACCACGTCCTCGTCGAAAGCGACCCCCAGAAAAAGATCACCATCTCGACGGCAGCCGAAGAAATCGACGTCTCCGAATCGACGCTGCCGCCCACCTACGGCAACGCCCGCGCATTCATAGCAAGCCGCAATCAGCCCATCACCGTCGAAGTCAAGGAACTCGGACTGCTGCCGTCATTGGCCGCCACCATCGACCGCGCCACCCAGCGCGTCGCCGTCACCGACAAGGGCTCCGTCGTCGGCGAGCTCACCTACCGCTACAAGAACACCGGCCAGGACTACATCGAAGTCGACGTCCCCGGCCAACCCCTCTATGCATCGACGAGGAACCAACCCATCAAGCTCACAAAGGATGAGAAGTTCATGCTCGCCTTCCCCAAGACCTCCGGTCAGGGAACCGGCGT
>CAYUFO010000128.1:0-5271 GCA_964443985.1 uncultured archaeon
TCAAAGACAAAAAGGAACTGGAAGCCTACCTCGAATCGATGTGACGATGACGTACACCTATCGGTTCACCCCCTCATTTGAGAAACAACTCTCCAAACTCAAGAAGAAAGACAAATCCCGCTTCCAAGAACTATCCAAGAAAATACTCCAAATCGTAGATAATCCTGAACACTACAAGCCACTAAAAAAACCGCTTCAAGGAACCAGACGAGCACACCTCGGATCCCATGCCATCATATACGAAATACTCGACAGGGAAGTCGTCTTCCACCACGTAAAACACAGCGAATTTTATCTGAATTCGCGTGCACGAACACCATAGTGTTCGTTGCACCACGACAAGGCATACAAAACAAAACCCTGAAAAAAATTTTGTGCAGATCGAGTTCAGTCGGGAAGCAGTCGGCTTTTGCGTTTGCAGAAGCTGGGGTTGCCGGTGAGGTGGGTTTTGTGGCAGGCGACTTTTTTGGAGTAGAGGTCCATGGCGATGTAGCTTAAGTCGAAGGCGAGCATGGCGAGGAAGTAGATGAAGCCGAAGACGCCTGCGAAGTACATGCCGAGGACGCCGAGTTTCATGACGGGGCGGAGGGTGAGGGCTCGTTTTTTGAGGCGGTCGCCTGCTGCGTCGAGGTATTCGTCTGCGGCGCCGGCGAACATGAGTAGGAAGGTGGCCGTCCAGTTGATGGCGGGGGCGTAGTCGGGGACGGCGCCGCTCCAGGTGACAAGGACGGGGCTTAAGATGGCGATGACGGCGACGAGGTGGAAGGCGGTGTTGTCGAGCTTGCCGGTGATGGCGACGCCGAGGGTGATGCCCAATAAGAGGATGGCGCTGCCGGGGTCGAAGCTGATGAGCAACCCCATGAGGATGCCGCAAAAGACGGCCATAAGCCAGGAGAGCTGCTTGTGGAACTGGCCCTCGTCGTAGACCTGGTCGATGTATTTGAGGCCGGCGCCGATGAAGGCGAAGCTTATGAGTACGGTTATCTCTGCAAGCATCCTACACTACCTGCACGGGTTTTTTAATCCGACTGGGTGCTGGTTGACTATTAGCCGAGGGGCTATAAAAAGACGCAGTTCTCTTGAACTGGGTCACGGCGGGTTCCCGTAGACGTCGAGTTCGCGCTCGAGGAGCGCCAACTCCTTTTCCTCGAAGGCGTCGGGGTTGACGGGGACGAGCAGCCGGGTCCGGGTCTGGCTTGCGATGTCGCGCATGCGAGAAAGGAACTGGATGGTGCGGGTGAAGCCCTGCTTGGTGATGACGTATTCGATGCCGTCGAGGACGACGATGGAGTCGGGGGCGTTACGCAGGAAGTCGTTGACGGCGATGGAGAGGTCTTCAAGCGATGCCTGGATGACGGGTTCGGCGGCCCCCGGCCCCGCCGACACATCGGTGAGCCACAGCATGCGGGTCTTGAGCAAACCGTATCGTTGGCGGACCTGGCCGGGGAAGGTGCGGGTGACGAGGAGCCCGGGGACGCCGTGTTTGACGTGGTCTGCGAAGAGAGTGAATGCGTGCCCCGACTTGGCCTCCTCGACGAGGTAGGCGGTGCCCGGCGGCAGTTTGTGGCGGGGGGCGGCGCCGGCGACTTCTTCGGTGACGGGCAGCACGAATTCGTGGAGGAAACCCGAACGATGCAGTGCGTAGATGATGACGCCGAGGAGGGCGATGTCGATGACGGCCTCGATGCTGTAGCGCTCAAGGCCCCGGCTGAGCAGATAGCTTGAAAAGAGGTAGGTGGTGGTGCCGATGCCGATGAACCCCGAAAGCAGCAGATACATGTGGCGCACCGACGTGGGCGAGGGCCGGTGGACCCGTACGTAGGCGCCGACGAGATAGGTGGGAAGCGAAAGGTAGGCGAGAAAGGCGATGAATTCTATCGTCTGTAGGGCGGTGTTCGCGATGCGCGATACGAGGGGGCCCGAAAGGAAGAAGACAGCATAGAGGATGGCTGCGATGTCGAGGAGAAAAACGCCCGTGTAGACGACGAATGGGAGATAGGGAGTGTTTCGCATGTCTCGTATGAATTCCCGGTGGCGGTTGACGCGGGGGTAGCGGGTGAGCAGGAGGATGAAGTAGCAGACGAGGATGGCGCCGAGGCTCGTGGCGAGGTTCCAAAGGGCGTAGAGGGCAAGGCGCATGAGCTCGGACGTGTAGAGGATGCGCAGGATGTGGGCGATGTTGACGAGGACGGGGACGAAGACGACGAGGATGAAGACGTCGCGGACGATGGGGCGTATGCCCTGCTGGCGGCACATGAAGTAGGCGATGACCAGCGACACGACGACGCCGAGCGTGGGGGCGATGAGGCTGAGCATGGACGACACCTAGTATGAATCGCAGCCAACCTATTTAAGGGGACGCGACCAGTGTTTACCTGGGATGAAAGATCTGCGAGCCCGCGTGCGCTTTCTCTTCGAAGACTTGGAGACTCCTGCGGGCCGGGCCGTCGATGCGGTCATCTTCGCGCTCATCATCTTGGCGTGCCTGTCCTTTGTCGCCCAGACCTACGACATCCCTTCGTGGATGTCGTCTGCGCTCTCCGTCCTCGAAGTCGTCATCGGCGTGTCGTTCACCGTCGAATACGCCCTGAGGGTGTGGGTGGCCGAAAACCGACCGCGCTACGCGGTGACGCCCTTTGCCGTCATCGACCTCGTCGCCATCCTTCCCTTTCTGCTTGCCGTCCCAGGACTCCAGTTCGTCCGCGTCTTTCGGCTTTTGCGCATCACCCGGTTCCTCGACCACCGCCATTTCTTCTTCGGCTCCATCAGCCACGACACCCTCTTGGTGAGCCGCGTGCTGTTTACCATCTTCGCCATCGTGTTCGTGTCGGCGGGCCTCTTCTACCACGAGGAGGCGAGCGGCAATCCCGCCATCAAGAACTTCTTCGACGCCTTCTACTTTTCCATCGTGACCCTGACGACCGTCGGCTACGGCGACATCACGCCGGTGACGGAATCGGGACGCTGGGTGACGGTCCTCATAATCGCTGCCGGCATCGTCTTCATCCCCTGGCAGGTGGCCACCCTGCTTCGAAGGAACATCTTCATGGGCGGCAAGGTCGCCGCCACCTGCACGCAGTGCGGCCTCAGGCTCCACGACCCCGACGCCGTCCACTGCAAGCACTGCGGCGCCCCCATCTACCTGGAGACCGAGGGGCGATGACTCCTTTTTTAAATGCCAACAGGCAATTAGCCTATGGTAGGCCATGAAATACTCCTGCATGTTCATCATCTGTCTATTCTTTCTGGCGGCCGGTCCCGCATGCGCGCTCGACGACTGGCCCATGTACCGCCACGACGTCTACCTATCGGCGACGTCCGAGCAGCAATCCGAGCTCGACCTCGACGCCCTGCGCATCGTCTGGGACAAGCCGCACGACTTTGCCATCACCTCGCCCGTCGCTGCCGACCTCGAAGGCGACGGACGCCTCGAAGTCATCTACGGCACCGCCAACAACAAGCTCGTGGTCCTCGACTTTCGGGGAGACGAAAAATGGAGCCTCTCATTGGAGGTCCCCCTTGGCGCACCGCCTGCCGCAGTCGACCTCGACGAAAACGGCATATTTGAGATCCTCGCCGTGACCCGAGATAATCGCATCACTGCAGTCACGTCAGAGGGCAGGGAGTTGTGGCGCTACCAGGCAGACAGCGACGTCGCCTTCACGCCGGTGCTCGCGGGGGAATTCATCAAGGAGGGCGAGACCCTCATCCTCGCAGGCGACACCGTCTTGTACGCCGACGGCACCCGCAAGCGAAAGCACAATCTCCAGACCGTCGACGAAGACTTCCTCAACCGCCGAGGAGTCGCTGCCTTTGACCCGAACAACGGCTACGTCGTCGCCGACCTCGACGGCGACGGCCGATTCAACATCCAAGACACCCCCCGCGAGGGCGGCGAGATACTCGGCAACCTCTTCGGCGGGGAATCGTATGTGACGCCCACGGTCGCCGACGTCACCGCCAACGGCTCAGCAGACATCGTATTCTGGGGGCAGCGCAACCTCCAAGACATCGAAACGGGTGTGGACTGGGGCGGCACCATCAAAAGCGACGACTTCTTGTACCTTCTGACCAACGACCTCGAAGAGCAGTGGCGCTACACCGTCCCCCGCATCGGCGGCGTGTCGGCAGCAGACCTCGCAGGCGACGGACGCCTCGAGCTTGTCTTCGGCTCGGAGAAGGGTGTTTTCTACGTGTTGAGCCCCGAAGGCCAGGCCCTCTGGCATGAGAACGTGGAGGGCGGCATCTCCCATCCCCCCGTTATCGCCGACCTCGACGGCGACGGCGCAAGCGAACTCATCGTGGCAACTAACGCCAAGCACCTCTATGTCTATGGCGTTAAGCGATTCCCCGAGACCACGACATCGTCGACCTCGACAACGTCGATTCTCACGACGAGCTCGGCCTCCACGTCGGTTTCCATGTCGTCGACATCCACGTTACTCATCACAACGAGCGTCTATGTGGCGCCGACGACGGTCGCGCCCACCCAAGAGGAGCAGATAACATCAGTCGTTGAGAACCTGTTGCTGCCCGGCCTCGTCATCATCGTGTTCTTCCTGCTCGTCCTCTTCTACAAATGGCCGAAGAAACCCGAGCGGCCGCCTTCGAAGCTCGAGCGGGCAGGCTTCAGAAAAGAGGATTTGGAGGAGTCGGTGCCCCCCTCTGACCCCTATAGCTTCAAGCCGTAGCCGCCTTTTCGGGGAAGAGCTTTCTGATGCAGATTTCTGATGCCTCGCAGACGCCTCGTTCGGTGATGAGGCCCGTGACAAGCCGCGCGGGCGTGACGTCGAAGGCGTAGTTCGCGGTGGGGGCGGCCTCTGGGGTGAGGAGTACTTCTCGGATGTTGCCGTCCAGGAGTCCGCGGGCGTATGCGACCTCTTCGCCGCCGCGCTGCTCGATGGGGATGTCGGCTATGCCGTCTTTGATGCTCCAGTCGATGGTGGAGCTGGGCAGCGCCACGTAGAAGGGGACGCCGTTGTCCTTTGCGGCAAGCGCCTTCAAGTAGGTGCCTATCTTGTTGGCGACGTCGCCTGCGGCGGTGGTGCGGTCGCTGCCGACGATGCACAGGTCGACGAGGCCCTGCTGCATGAGGTGGCCGCCGACGTTGTCGCAGATGACGGTGTAGGGGACGCCGTGCTGGCCGAGCTCCCAGGCGGTGAGGCGGCTGCCCTGGCAGCGGGGGCGGGTCTCGTCGACCCAGACGTGGACGGCGATGCCCGCATCATGGGCGGCGTAGACGGGCGCCGTCGCCGAGCCGTGGTCGACGAA
>CAYUFO010000129.1:0-5221 GCA_964443985.1 uncultured archaeon
ACGCCATCAAGTCGGCCAAAAGCCAGCGCGACGAACTCAACCGCGACGCCAAGGGCACCAACGTCTCGCTTTCGGCAGCCTTCACCGCCGACCTCAACGCCCTATTGAACAAGGACATCCCCCTCGACCGGGAGATAAAGCTCTACGACTCTCTTTTTGCCACCTGGGAGCGGCTCAAGACCGTCGAGAAGGCCGACGAACTGCACAAGGACGTCGTCGGCTCCTACGAGCAGATGACCGACCTGCACGCAAAGATAGCCGAATACTCGGCCAAGATACAGGAGCTCGCCCAGGAATCCGAGAAGAACCACGTCCAGGCCATGGAGCACTACCAGCAGCTCGACGCCATCCGCGAGACGTCGACGAAGCTCCACAACACGCTCCTCACCAAGTACGACACCATCAACCCCCACCGCGACCGCATCCGCGAGATCAAAGACCAGATAAAGGAGCTCCAAGGCCAGCTTGCCCCCTACCAGAGAAAGCAGCGGCGCCGGGAAAGCGTTCTCAACGAAAAGGAGCGCGAGGAAAAAGCCGAAGCCGCCAGGGAAAAGCTCTCCAAGCGAAAGCGCGTGTCGCTTGACGACTTTCGCATCCTTCTTGAGAAGAACGAGCTCCCACTCGAAACAGAGGCCGAGGAATAGCGAGCGGCTCAGCGGGCGAGGAACGCCGCCTCGTCGGCGTCCAGCCGATACGCTTCCGCGACGTCTTCCTGCGACATCGCACCCCTATCGATGAGCGTGCGATACAGGGGGATGAACTCCCGCTCGACGACGCGCGTGCTCGCATGCAATACCGGCGAAAGCTTCCAAGCGACGCCGCGGGAGAGCGCCCGCTGTGCCTTGGCGCGCGAGAGCTTGGAAAAGAGGCTGGGGAACCGGTAGCGTTGGAAGCGCAGCTTGCCGGTCTTGGCGGCGGCGACTCCCGCAGTCATCAGGCTATTGGCGTAGCGCAGCAAGCCCCAGTACTGGCGGCGCCTTATGCGGCCAAGGTAGACATCGGCGCGCGACAGTGCGCCATACGCCGCGGGGACGTCCTCGGGGGGATAGACGAGCGGCACGTTCTCGCTGACCCACTGGATGACGGCGTCCGGCCGCTCGTCAAGGTCCCAGGTCGCCTGCATGGCCTGCCCGGGGTCCTTGGCACCGAAGATGGTGGAAAGCGCCTTGTAGACGTCGATGCCGCGGTCTCGGGGCGCGAGCACCTCGGCCTCCCGGGCGGTGACGGTCTTTCTTCCCGCCATGAGCGTGTCAAGGTCGATGAGCGCGCAGGACAGATTGCCATGGCAGCCGCGGGCGATGGCGTCGAGCACGCCTTCCTCGACGACGACGCCCCGCGCTTTTGCGCGCTCAGCCAGAAGCCTTCTGATCTGGGTGGGCAGGGGCTTTCGCACCTGAAGCGTGTTGCACAAGGATTTGACGGACTTGAGCTTGGGCGAGCCCGCATCTGACGTGGTGAGGACGACGGGATTGCGCGAGGCCTTGAGCAGCGAGGCCAATGCGCCTTTATCGCGAATGCGCTCGGCGTCGTCGACGAGCAGGAGCTTCCTGCCCCCGAAGAGGCTTGCCGCCTGGCTCGAGGAGGCGACCTCCCTGAGGTTGTCGCCGATGACGTCGACGAGCTCCCAGCCGCGCTCGCAGGCGAGGACGCGGGCGATGGCTGATTTGCCGACGCCCGGTTCCCCGTAGACGAGCAGGGGCTTGTCCCATCGGTAGCTTTCGAGGAACTGCGAGACCTTGGGGCCGTGGACGAGGTCCCCCACTGCCTCGGGGAGGGATTCATTTCGCGTCATGGATGCGTTACCATTATCCCCGAGAGCCCTTTTTAATGCCCACGCGTAATGTCTACCAAGAAAACCATCTTCCCGGGTGATGTCATATGGTGAATCTGTTGACCGCCGACGTCGCCGACGTCGTCGGCGCCGTCCAAGGCAAAGTGCTCGACTACCTCTTCGGAGGCGTCCGGCTCATCAGCATCCTGCTCTTCAGCTATATCGTGGGTTTCGCGGCCTCCGTGGTCCTCAAGCGCGTCCTGCTCATAACGGAGTGGCGCGATCTCCTCGTGCGCTACGGCGCCATGAGCGGCCAGCTTTGGGAGTCGACGGTGAAGTTCCTCAGCCAGTACGTGAAGTGGTTCGCCTTCCTCTTCCTCGTCGACGCCTTCCTCGTCAGCAAGACGGAGAGCGCCGCGGGCGTCGCCTACAGCTTCCCCGTCATCCACGACCTGCTCGTCCTCACCGGCAACATCTTCTGGTTCATCCTCCTTGCCGTCTTCGGCGTCATGCTCGGCGGCGTCGCCGCGAAGTTCGCCCGCGACTTCCTCGCCGAAGTCGGCCTCGAAAAGGAGCTCGAACGCCACAAGCTCGAGAACGTCCTCGGCGAACCCAACGTCAGCGACGTCCTCGCAGGCATCCTGCGCTGGTACGTCATCATCCTCTTCGTCGCCCAGGGCGTGGCCAAGCTCACCCTCCCCCAGCTCACCGCCTTCATGGACGGCCTGGTGGCCTACATCCCCAACGCCATCCTAGGATTGCTCATGCTTTTGGCGTCGCTTCTGGTCGGCGGCTACCTCGCCGCAAACATCAAGGCGTCAAAGACGTTCCTCAAGGACCTCGCCGCCCCCGCCGTGAACGCCTTGGTCGTCTACTTCGGCGTCGTCCTGGCGCTGCCGAAATTCGGCATCGCAGACGTCTCCATCCTCGTGGACGCCTTCCGCATCTTCGCCCTCGGCCTCGCGCTCGCCACCGGCATCGCCCTCGGCTGGGGCCTCAAGGACACGGTCGCTCGGCTCGCCGAGCGCCAGGAGAAGGGGCTCTAGTCTCTTCGTGCTGCCGTTATGAGAGCGGCAAGCCCGGCTGGGTCCCCTGCCACGCTGAATCCGGGCTCCCGCGAGAGCGCGGCCGAGTTCTCGACGTCGACGGCGCGGGGGTGCACGACGGCCTTCTTCCCGCTCGGGAGCTCCGTCTCAGCGCTCGCGGCGACGTCCGTGGGCAAAAGGACGACTGATATGCCCGCCTTGACCGCCTGGCTTGCCACGTTGGTGAGCAGGGAATCGGCGATGCCCGCTCGGAGCTTGGCCACGGTGTTGGCGCTCGCCGGCGCCACGACGACGAGGCGATAGGCTCCCGAGGCGACCTTGGCACACAGGGGCGACGACCACCCCTGCCCCTCCTCGAGATGGGTCATCCGGGCCGAGCCGGCGAACATCTTATAGGCGCTGTACTGGCGGGCGACCTCGACCCCCGCACGGGAGAAGGCGACGTCGGCGTCATCAGATAGGTCCTGAAATAGGCAGGCGCATTCGCGCAACCAATGACCGGCGCCCGTCACGCACCAGAGAAGCCTCATCTCTTATACTACCGCCCCCATTCTTTAAGTACAGCATGGACGAAGCCGACCTTCAGGCGGTGAGCCAGGGAAAACTGGCGATGGTGGCTTTCGCGATCATCGCGGTCATCGCCGCCGCCATCCTCTACACGCTCTTCATCGCGGGAACCTCGACCTTCGCCGTCGACGCCCTCATCGTCTTCGGCGGCGCCCTTCTCGGCGTCGTGGGCGCCGTCTACTTCCTCGGCAGCGTCTCCGAAGAGGACGTCGGCATCGAGTTCGCAGAGGGCGAGGAGGTCCTCCTGTCCACCAAGGACACGGATGCGAAGGCGTTCTTGAGCTTCCCCCGGGAGGAGGACGGATTCGTCGGCGAGGAGGCGCCCATGGCCGTCGACTTGTACCTCACCAACCTCGGCATCCTCGCCGAGCCCACCGAATCGGGCATCAGGCTCGCCTACGTCCTCTACGAGCGCATCAGCGAGATACGACTGCAGGAGAAATTCGGCAGGCCCTACATCCGCCTCAAATACTATCCCGACGACGCCCACCTCGACGAGGTCCTCCTCTTCCTCGGCGACCGCACCAAGCGGTGGTATGAGGCCGTCCTCGAGCTCCTGCAGCCCAGATAACCATGCGGACGCTCGCGCCAGACATTTAAACGCCTGCTGCCTTATCTCATTCTTCCACACGATGGACACGGGACTCGAGAAGGCCACGCGGGCATTCGCCGAACACATCGCAGGCCACGACGACTACCTCGTCGCAAGCCACCACGACGCCGACGGCATCACGGCAGCCGCCATCACGGTGGACGCCCTGAGAGCCCTTGGGAAGAAGGTCGACTACGTCCTATCCAAACAGCTCGACTCCCGCATCCTCGCAGACATCGCAGGCCGCAACCACGAAGCCGTCGTCTTCACCGACTTCGGCAGCGGCCAGCTGCCCCAGATACGCGAAGCGGGGCTCGAAACCTTCCACATCATCGACCACCACGAACCCGAGGAAGACATCGACCGCCAACTCAACCCCCACTTTTTCGGCTACGACGGCGGCAGCGACGTCTCCGGCTCAGGCATGGCCTACCTCGTCGCCCGCGCCCTCGGAAGGCGGGAGATGGCGGGCATCGCCGTCGTCGGCGCCGTCGGCGACATGCAGGACTCGGGGGGGAGCCTCTCCTCGCTCAACCGAGAAATACTCTCAGACGCCGAAGAGGGCGGAACCATCCTCGTCGAGAACGACCTGCGCCTCTTCGGACGCCAGAGCCGCACGCTCAGCCAGATGCTCGCCTACGCGAGCGACCCCGTCCTGCCGGGCCTCTCAGGCGACCAGCGGGCGGCGGCCGACTTCATCGAAGGGCTCGGCATCAAGACGAAAACGCCGACCGGCCAGTGGCGCCACTACGTCGACCTCTCAGCCGAAGAGCGGGAGAAGCTCACCACCGCCCTCTACATCTATCTCCTCGACCGAAACACGCCCGAATTCGTCATCCAGCGCATGATAGGCGAGGTCTACACCCTCCTAAACGAAGAGGAGCGCACGGAGCTCCGCGACGCCCGCGAATTCTCCACCGTCCTCAACGCCTGCGGGCGCCAGCAGAAGCCCGAGCTCGGCGTCGCCGTCTGCCTGGGGGACCGCGGCGCCACTTGGGGGCGCGCCCAGAAGATGCTCGCCGCCCACCGCAAGATGCTTCGCGAAGGCCTCGACTTCCTCGCCGCCAACGGCTCGGCCCAGATGAGCCACCTCTACTACTTCGACGGAGAAAACGCCATCAACGAACGCATCATCGGCATCGTCGCCGGCATGGCCTACGGCGCCCAAGTCATCGCCCCCGACAAGCCCGTCCTCGCCTTCGCAGAAGACAGCGAAGACGCCGACTCCCTCAAAGTCAGCGCCCG
>CAYUFO010000130.1:0-5189 GCA_964443985.1 uncultured archaeon
GTGTGGATGTAGCCGCACTTGCTGCACTTCCAGGCGATGGGCGTGTCGCTTTTGAGGATGCTGCCGTCCTCGACCATGGCGAGGAGCTTCTTGTAGCGGGCTTCATGGCGTTCTTCGACCTTGGAGATGTTTTCGAACTTGCAGGCGATGTCTTGTTTGCCTTCTTCGCGGGCGATGGCCGCGAAGGCAGGATACATCTCTGTGTTCTCGTAGTGCTCGCCTTCGATGGCGGCTTGGAGGTTGGCCTTGGTGTCGCCGATGCCGTGCATGTTCTTGAAATGGTCTTTTGCGTGCTGCATCTCGTTTAAGGCGGTCTCCTCAAAGACGGAGGCGATGAAGTGGTAGCCCTCCTTGCGGGCGACCTTCGCATAGTAGTCGTATTTGTTTCGCGCCATGCTCTCGCCGGCGAACGCTTCCTTGAGGTTGTCGTCTGTCTTGCTCATTTTTTCGTTCCTTTGATTGTCTTAGCCAATGACACGCCGTAGTCGAAGCACTTCTTCAATTCCTCGGGCGTGGGGACGTATTGGACCTTGAGGTCCGATGGTTCGTAGTCGAAGTTTGATTCGTCAAATATCTTTTCGATGGTTTCGACGCCGCCTCCGGCCCAGCCGTGGCTGCCGAAGGCGTGCCAGATTTTTTTCTGGGGTTTGAGTCCCTTGAAATAGTAGAGGAGCTCGGCGACGCTGGGATACAGGGTACCGTTGAGCGTGGGTGAGCCGACGACGATGGCCTTGGCGTCAAGGGATTCGAGGAGGACGTCGCTGCGGTGCGTGTTTCTTAGCCGCATGAGCTTGACTTCTATGCCTTCTGATGCCGCGCCCTCGGCGATGGCCTTGGCCATCTTTTCTGTCGACATCCACATGGTCTCGTAGGCGACGACTATCTTGTCTTTGGCCTCACCCCGCGACCAGCGGTCGTAGGCGTCGATGGCGTCGGCCATGTGTTTTCGCCAGATGATGCCGTGGCTCGGAGCGATGACGTCGATGTCGATTTTGAGTTCGCCGATTTTTTCGAGCATGGCGGCGATGAGGCTGCTGTAGGGCCACAGGATGTTGGCGTAGTACTTGGCGTTCTCGCTCATGACGTCGGACAGGTCGACCTCGTCGTCGAAGCGGGCAGAGCTCGCATAGTGCTGGCCGAAGCCGTCGTTGGGCAGGAGCACCTTGTCCTCTGCGACGTAGGTGAACATGGAATCCGGCCAGTGGAGCATGGGGGCCTCGATGAACTGGAGGGTCTTGCCGCCGAGCTCGATGGAGTCGCCGGTCCCCACCGTCGTGTAGCTCCAGTCGCCCTGATAGGTCTTCTCGAATCCGGCTACGCCCTGTTTCGAGCACACCAGCGACGCTTCGGGGAGCCGCTCGAGGACGGCGGGCAGCGTGCCCGAGTGGTCCATCTCGACGTGGTTGGCGATAACGTAGTCTATCTTCTCGAGTGGCATGACGTCTTGGATGCGGGCAAACATCTCGCCTGCGAAATCGGCCTTGACGGTGTCGACGAGGGCGGCCTTGTCGCCACCCTGCACCAGATAGGCGTTGTAGGTCGTCCCCCGCTTCGTCGAGTAGCCGTGGAAGTCGCGGACGTTCCAGTCGACGGCGCCGACCCACCATATACCCTTCGTTATTTCGACAGCCTTCATCGTCGCGCTCACCAGTTTATGACCGACCGCTTCTTTTCGACGTGCAAGACCTCGCGGTGGCCGAGTCCCTTGCCGTAGTCGAGGTAGTAGATTTTTTCAGGATAGACGGCGACAAAGACGTGGTGTGCGGGGACGCCCCCGTACTCGCGGATGAAGGGGAACTTCTTCTCGAAAGCCTCCTTCACGGCCTCGCGCTCGGTCTGGGGGACGAGTTCAGCATAGCCCTTGAGCTGGATGCCCTTTATCTTCGTCCAGTCCTCATGGGCGTCGTCGACGGTGAGGCTGACGCGGGGATTCGCCACGATGTTGTTCATCTTCTCGGTCTTGTCGCTGGTCGTGAAGTAGAGGACGAGGCCGCGGTTCACGTAGTGGACGGTGGCGGCGCCGGGATGCTCGTGGTGGCCCGTGGCCAGATGGCAGACCGTGTGGCTCTCCATGAAGGAGACGACGTCGTCTTTGAGCTTGTGCTTGTCCATTTACTTTTCGTCCTTGAGCTCCTCGAACATGTCTTTGCCGACGCCGCACAGCGGGCACTTCCAGTCGTCGGGGAGGTCCTTGAACGTCGTGCCCTCCTTGATGTTGGCATCGGGGATGCCCTTCGCTTCGTCGTAGATGTATCCGCATACTTTGCATTTCCATTTGGCCATTTTGATTCAGTAGTTCTTTTGAAGGTATTTTGATGCAGAGAGCGCGGCCTTCGCACCCTCGCCTGCCGCGATGATTATCTGCTTTTCGATGACGTCGGTGACGTCGCCTGCGGCGAAGAGACCCGGGACGCCGGTGGCGCAGGCGCAGTCGACCCTGATTTCGTTGTCTTCGTTTTTCGGCGCGAAATCGATGAAGTCGACGTTTGGGATGAGGCCGATTTCGATGAAGACGCCCTGGACGTCGAGTGTCTTGGACTTCCCGGCTTCCTCTATCTCGATGCCCGTGACGAGCGTCTCGCCGACGATGCGCTTGACGGTGCTTTCGTTGTGGACCTCGATGTTATCCGACTTCTTGCATTTGTCGATGAGGACGGCATCCGCTGTGAGGTCTTTTGCCACGTTGACGACGTGGACCTTCGGCGACACCCGCCCCATCTGAAGCACCGCCTCTATGGCGCTGTTGCCCCCGCCGACGACGGCGACGGGCTTGCCGGCGAAGATTGGTCCGTCACATATGGCGCAGTAGGCGACGCCCTTGCCCTTGTACTCCATTTCACCGGGGACGGTGAGGAGCTTGGGTTTTTTGCCGCTTGCCACAACGAGGGCGCGGGCGTGGTAGCTGGCCTTGTCGGAGACGACGGTGAAGCCGCCTTCTTCGGCCTTCTTCACCTCTTTCACGGTCTCGCCGTCGCGGAGATCGGCATCGTAGTCGGCAAGGTGCTTTTGGAACTTCGACGTCAAGTCTGCGCCGCTTATGACCTGGTGGCTGGGGTAGTTGGCTATCTCGCTCGTCCACATGGTCTGCCCGCCGATGGTCTGGCTGACGATGAGCGTGGTGAGGCCCTTGCGCAGGCAGTAGATTGCGGCGCTGATGCCGGCCGGGCCGGCGCCGATGATGACGACGTCGTAAGATTCCATTTAGATGATGCCGTTCACAGTCCGAGGGCGTCGTTGATGGCGTCCTTGTCGAAGCCGACTATCCACTTGTCGCCGATGACGATTTGGGGGACCCCCATCTGGCCGGATTTCTCGACCATTTCCTGGGCTGCCTGCTGGTCTTCGCCGACGTTGATGTCGTCGAATTCGATGTCGTTCTCGTTCAAATACTCTTTGGCCATCTTGCAGTAGGGGCAGGTCGGCGTCGAGTAGATCTTCACTTTCTTGTTGTCGTCGCTCATTTTTATCCTTCCTCGTTTTGTTGGTGTTTTGTCGGGGTTATTCTTCGTTTGCCGCTGGCGGCGTGAAGGTGCGTCCCCCCAACTCTTTGTCGAACATGTAGAGGGCGCCGGAGGATTTGCCGATCATCGCGAGCTTGTCGATGTTCTCGTTCGCCGTGTCCTCTTCTTCGACCTGTTCGTCGACGAACCACTGCAGCAGGCTCTTGGAGGCGTGGTCCTTTTCTGCGATGCCGAGGTCGACGAGGTCGTTGATGCAGCCAGTTATGTGCTGCTCGTGGGCGAGGGCCGCCTCGAAGGCGGCGCGCGGCGTCTCCCACGCCTTCTGGGGCTTCTCGATGGCCAGTAGCTCGACGGTGCCGCCGCGCTCGAGGATGTGGTCCTGGAACTTCTTGGCGTGGCTCATCTCCTCAAGCGCCTGGACGGCCATCCAGTTGGCCATGCCAGACATGCCTTTGGCGGCGAAGTCTACGCTCATGGCCTGGTAGAGGTAGGCCGAATACAGTTCTTCGTTTATTTGCTTGTTGAATGCTTCTTGGATTTTTTTCGGTATCATCGCCTTCACCTGTCGTGGTTTGTATCTTCCTTGAGAGCGTGCATGTCCTATTTTCGCCCGGGGTTATAAATGTGTTTTCTGGGCGAGGCGGGCTGCGAGGGGCCAAAGGTAGGCGGCGAGGACGAGGGCGACGCCCACAAGCGACAGCTGCTCGCGGCCGCTTGCCACCAGCACCAAGCCGAGGGCGACGAGGACGAACCCCTTCCTCGTGCACAGGGGGCATCCTCCGCCGCTTTGGCAGGCGGGGCCGCCCGCCGTGACGGTGTGGGTAGCTGATGCCGGGTCTTCGCGCTCTCCCATGGATGCCTCCGTGTTAGTGGGTGACGACCTTGAAGTCGTAGTATTCGCCGGTCTCGGTGATGAACTCCGCCTCCTTTTTGAGGATGGCGAGGTGCTTTTCCTCCTCGTTGACTATGCCGTTGAAGACGGTGGCGCATCCGCCGGGGTCGCACTGCTCGGCGAGCTTGCTGTAGAGGGTGATGCTCTGCTCTTCCGCGTCCATGCCTATCTTCAGTGCGTCGATGGCATCGGATGCATCGTCGAGATTGCCCTCCACGGACGAGATGCTGAAGATGTCGGCGGCCACGTCCTCGGGTTCGGGGACAAAGACCATCGATGTGGTGGAGGGATTGGCCTTCTCGTCTGCGAGCATCTGTTCGAGTCGTTCCTTGTGGGTGGTCTCCTCGCCGGCGAGGAACTCGAACATCTTCTTTCCTTCCTCGTTTTTGACTGCCGAAGCGCAGCTCGTGTAGAAGCTTTCGCCGTGTTCTTCGAGTTCTATCGCCTTGGTCAGGGCGTCTGCAAGACTCATTTGGTTCATTTTCTATTCCTCGGTGAGCGTGACGGTCCAGCCGACGTCGTAGCGCTGCCCGCAGGCGGGGCAGGTGAGTTTCACGCGGACGGTGCCATCGGCTTGCGGGTGGAAGTGGACGTGGAATCCGAGCAGGTAGCCGCAGGCGGGGCACGTCTCGAGCCCGTCGCCGACTGGCCGGGTCTCGACTGGCTTGTCGCGGTTGGGGTGTTCGTCGTTCATGGGGAAAAAGACGAAATTGGTGCTGGACGGGCCGCGCCCGTCCGGCGTGGTTGTGCGTTGTTTACTCGATGTCGCCTGAGCGAATCTTCGCCTTCAACGTGTCCCATTCGCTTCGCTTCAGGGTGCAAAGGTTGCCGGCTTC
>CAYUFO010000131.1:0-5147 GCA_964443985.1 uncultured archaeon
CCGGCGGCTGTAGCGGCTGTGGGGTGCAGGCTAGTCCTCGTCCATGATGGCAGACTTCTTGCGCTCGAGCTCTTCGAGGCGCTTGATGAGCTGGCGTTCTTCGGCCTCGATGTCACGCATGCGCTCTTCGAGGTGGTGCTCTTCGAGCTCGACGCGGGTGCTCGAACGGAAGAGGTAGATGATGGCGCCGAGTATGATGACGAGCAGCAGGAACAATACGGCGGCGAGCACGACGAGGAGCAGGGTGACGGTGTCCATGGTGAGCGGCTGACTCACTTAAGTATCGGGTCTCAGAAATAAAAAGGTATCGGCATGGTCGCGCTCACCGAACTCTACGACGCCTGGGAGGAGGCCTACGGCTTTCAGGACTGGTGGCCCGCCGATTCGGCCTTCGAGGTCGCGGTCGGTGCCATCCTCACCCAGAACACGAGCTGGCGGAACGTGGAGCGGGCGGTGGAAAACATGAAAAATGAGGGACTCCTTTCACCCGAAAAGATAAAGACCTCCCCGCTCCCGACCATCAAGAGGCCCATCAGGCCTGCCGGCTACTACAACGCGAAAGCGCTGAAATTGAAGTCGTTCGTCGAATTCCTTTTCAATCGCTATGACGGTGATATCGAAGCAATGAAGACAGAGGACAAAGAATCGCTACGAAGCGAGCTTTTGGGCGTCTGGGGAGTCGGCCCCGAGACCGCCGACAGCATCCTCTGCTATGCCCTCGAAAAGGAGAGCTTCGTCGTCGACGCCTACACAAAACGAATCCTGAGTCGGATGGGATATCTGGAGGAATCGATGAGTTATGCAGACGTGAAATCCTATATCGAGGAACGGATACCCCAGGACCTCAGCTACCATCAGGAGTTCCACGCGCTGTTCGTCGCCCACGCGAAAGCGGCCTGCACGGCACGGGACCCGCGATGCGAGACCTGCCCCGTCGCCACCGCCTGTCAGTTCGCTACTGGCCGAACGTCGTCCCAAGCGAAGCCGCCGTCGAGATGAGGGGATGCGACGTGGGCACCAGCCGCATGCCCGGCACCACCTTTTCCAAGGGAACGTGGGTGATGCGCTTGCCAGACAACGCCACCATCGAGCCGAACGCGCCCTCGCAGGCGAGCTCGAGGGCGGCAGAACCGAACCGCGTCGCCAGCAGCCGGTCGTAGGCGGTGGGGGCGCCCGAGCGCAGCAGGTGACCCAGCACCGTCACCCGGGACTCGAGGCGGGTGTGGGATTCGATGTCGTCGGCGAGCTCTTGGCCGATGCCGCCCAAGCGGCGGGGCTCTGCGCCGTCGGCGACGAGCTTTCTGACGACGACCTCGCCGCCCACGGACTTGGCCCCCTCCGCGACGACCACGATGCTGGCCCTTTTACCGACCCTGTCCCGTTCGCGTATGGCCTCGCAGACGGCGTCGAGGCGGTAGGGGAGCTCGGGGAGGAGGATGACGTCGCCGCCGCCTGCGATGCCGGCATGGAGGGCGAGCCACCCCGCGTAGCGGCCCATGACCTCGACGACCATGACGCGGTGGTGGCTCATCGCCGTCGTATGAAGGTCGTCGATGGCCTCGGTGGCCTGCTGGACGGCAGAGTGGAAGCCGAAGGTGGCGTCGGTGCGCTTGACGTCGTTGTCGATGGTCTTGGGAAGGCACACGACGTTGAGGTGGGGGGCCTTGTCGAGGAGCTCGCAGGTGATGGTGAGGCTGCCGTCGCCGCCGATGACGAAGAGGGCATCGAGCTTCCGCTTCTCGTAGGTGGCGACGGCCTTGTCGCTTTCGTCCTCGAAGGTGACGCGCCCCCGCCGTCGGACGGGGAACCGGAAGACGTTGGCGCGGTTTGAGGAGCCGAGGATGGTGCCGCCCCGGTAGAGGATGCCCGAGACGTCGGCGTCGGTGAGCCGGGTGGCCCGGTTCTCGACGAGGCCGGCGTAACCGTCATGGAATCCGAGGACCTCCCAGCCGTGGTCGTGGAGGGCCTTTTTCGCGATGATGCGTATGGCGGCGTTGAGTCCGGGGCAGTCGCCGCCGCTGGTGAGTATGCCGATGCGTTTGAGTTTTTTCATTGTCAGTACCATCCGTATCCTCTTTTTTGTTGGGGGGGCAGGTGCTCGCCCCAGTCGACGACCTCGAGGCCTGAGAGCAGGACGCTGGGGTCGTTTCGGTCGCGGGCCTTTTGCACGAGGCGTCGGGGGTTTGCGTGGACGGCGTCCTTGGCCTGCTTTTCGCTTGCTCCGATGACGCGCAGAAGCGAGCGGCAGTCGAGGGGGCCGCGCGTGGCGAGGACGCAGTCTGCGCCGCTCGCGGTGATGACGGGGACGCCGTGCTTCTCTGCGAGTGCGATATTCTGCCTGATTCGGCCGAGGGCGTCGGCGCGCCGCCTGCCCCAGCAGGATAGCAGTGCCGCGAACGACACCTCCAGACCCGTGCAGCGTTCAGCCATGTTTTTGGCGATGACTGGGTCGATGCCCCCCGCCCGCTGGCCCATGTAGTCGCGTTCGGCGGCTCGGTGGGGGTCGCAGAGGACGTCGACCTCCCAGCATTCGCTGGCGAGGCGGTTGTCGTCGGGGTGGCTGGCCGCGAAGTAGACGAGGTCGGCGCCGGCATCAAGGGCCTGTCGGGCCTCTTTTTGGATGTGTGCGGGCTTGACGCCCGTGAGCCTGGCGCCGTAGAGTAGGTCGAGGGGTGTTGGGTGGAGGGCTTTTTTGTTTTCTTTGACGCGTTTGGCGTAGTCTTGGGGGGAGTTAAAGGCGACGACGATGCAGGCGCCCGTGTAGCCACGCTTGCCTGCGGCATCGATGGCCGCAGGAGAGACGAGGTCGAGGTCCCAGAGCTCTGCGCAGCTCATGGGAGCAGCCTCCGGGCGACGGCGATTGCGTTTGCCTTGTTCACGGGATAGCAGGCTATCTTGACCCGGACGTGGATGCTTTCGCCCTTGTCGGTGAGTTTGAGGCCGCCGGCCGTGGCTGCGGCCTTGTCGAGGCGCAGGTAGAGGACGCCGGCTTCGTCGACGCGGTCTTCGAGGGTGTCGGCGAGGTCTCGCCGGTCTTCGCTGACGAGCCCGTTGGCTATTCTTTGAAGGAACTGCCGGCAGACCTTTGCTTTCGTCATCTTTCCCGAAAGCAGTATGAGCTGGTTCGTGAAGACGCCCCCCTCGGATTCGGGTGCGAGGGAGTCTTCCCTGAGGTCGACTCCTTCGGGGAGGAGCCCGGCGAGGATGCCTGTGTCGCGCGTCTTGTTCGCGGGCGTGGTGATGAGCCGGCAGGTGATGGAATGAATCGTTTTCATGGCGGGGTGGCGGCGGCGAGCGCGTCTATCTTTGCTGCGAGCGTGCGCATGCGGGCGATGGCGGGATGCTCTGACCCTATGCGGCGGGCGATTCGGCTCAATGCGTCGTCCAGGGACACGCGCCGGGTATCGAAGACGAGGTTGTCGGCGTGGGCGATGACCTTCTCCTCGAGCGTCTCGGGCAGGTAGTCGCGGGGGGGAAGGCCGAGGTCGCGGGCTTCCGCTGCGGTGATGCCTGCGCCGAGGTGGCAGGCTGCGATGCGGGCGTGGCGTGGGTGGTCGGCGAGGAGCTTTTCTCCGGCGATGCCGTGGCCGATGCCGTGGGTCTTTCCGCGGCCGATGTCGTGCAGCAGGGCCGCGGTCTGGACGAATGAGACGTCGATGGCGTGCCCGTCGGCCTTGATTTTTTGGGCGAATTCGGTGGCGAGGGCGGCGACGGCTTGGCTGTGGTCGATGACGTTTCGCGGGCAGCCGGCATCCTTGAGCAGGCGTATGGCCTCGTCTCGGGTGAGCTCGTCGGCGGGCATGTCAGCTATGTATTGCCTGCAGGCCAAATAAAAGAGGGGTTTCAGGTCTGCTCGAGGAGGCTGTTGATTTCTGCGATTTCGGTGGTTATCTGGTCGACGACGTCGGCGCTGTTGTATTCCTCGAAAGCGTTGTTGCAGGATTCGCATACGAAGTTTCGGGTGAGGGCTTCCTCGTAGGGGAGCTTCTGGCAGCCGCAGGTGAAGGCGATGCCGGCTTCCTCGTCTTGGAGCTGTTGTTCGAGGGCGCCAAGCCGCTTCTTTAGGTAGTCTTGGACGTGTTGCTGGACCTTCTCCTCGCGGCGGCACCAGCGGTAGGTGTACCAGCCCGTCTTCTTGTTCTTGGTGCGCTCGTATTCGACGAGGTTGGCGGCGTGCAGGTCGTTGAGGAGCGTTCGGATGATGGTTGCCTTGACTTCGAGTTCCTCGCTGATGTCTTCGTCGTGCTTTGGTTTTTTGAGGGAGTCGAGGATGTGGACGTGGTCTTCGCTGAGGCTTTCGACGAGGAGGTCGCGGACGAGGGGGTTGCTCTCGAGTTTCTCTTTTTTCATGCCGTATAGGTTTAGGGGAAGACGCGCATAAATATCAACGACGCCACGGACTGGTGGACGGAGAAAGCGACTACACGCCGTCGACGCTGAAGCGGGCGGTTTCGATGTTGGTGCCCAGGGGGATGCGCAGGTAGGCGACGTCTGAAACGCCGTCGGCGTCGATGGTGAGGACGGCGTCAAGGGTGACGGCGGATTCGGCGGAATCGTCTTCTGGCACCCTTTGGAAGACGGCGTCGCCGGCTCCCGCCGTCTGGTTTTCCACCCACCACGCCCGGGCCACGTACCCCGAGACGTTGGAGGCGTTGGAGATGCCCGAGATGAGGCGGCGGGCCGCGGTCCCCGAGCTTGCGGCATCCCAGGAGACGGGGCCGCCGTCGGTGACGGCTTCGCCGTCGATTTGGAACTGGTAGCCGAGGTTGGGGGGGGTATAGTCCTCCATGGCGCGGTCGAGGACCTCCTTGGCGCCGGCGTCGTCGCCTGCCGCGTAGCGACGGCCCGCCTCGTGGAGGACTCCCTTGCCCTGCAGCGTGTGCATGAGCTCCTCGGCGGAGGAGTGGAGGGTCTGCAGCTGGGTTTCCGTGGCGGTCGACGGCTGGAATTTCTGTATGCTTGCGAAGGTCGTGATGATGACGATGACCAAGGTGAATGCGAACAGTGAATCCCAGGTCAGAACTTGTGCTTTGCGCCCCATTTTTCGCGTGGCTAAAGGCCCTTAAGTAATTATTGGGACCACCGATTTAAATACCCGGCTGCTGCGGGGGTGTTAGCCGATGATGCCGGGCCAGCCGGGGGCGCTG
>CAYUFO010000132.1:0-5114 GCA_964443985.1 uncultured archaeon
TCACCCAAGAGGAGCAAACCCACATATTCGAAGAATTCTACAAGGCCGATGCCAGCCGCCACGAGCACTCGAGCGGCCTCGGGCTCGCCATCGCCAAAAAAATCATCGAAAACCACAAGGGAAGCATCTGGGCCGAAAGCCCGGGAGCCGGCCGAGGGGCTACTTTTCATATCCACTTTCCCAGTATCCCAACACACCAAACCAAAAAGAAGAAATCAAAAACCAGGAAAAAGAGGCACACACCATGACACACAAAAAAATAGTCGTCATCGACGACAACCCCGACGCCATCTACGCCGTCAAGGCAGCGTTCAGAAAAGAGGAAGACTACGAAATCCTTGCTGCCGCTGGAGGAGACGAAGGACTAGAACTCATCAACAAAGAGCAGCCAGACATTATCCTCCTCGACATCATGATGCCCAAGACCGACGGCTGGCAGGTCGCCACCAAGGTGAAAAGCAACGAAGAAACCCGCGACATACCCCTCATCTTTCTCACCGCGAAAACCGACAACCTCAGCCAAGGCATGGGGGCCCTGTCAAGCGAGGACTACATCACGAAACCGGTCCAAGGAGACGAACTTGTAGAGAGAATAAAAAAGGTACTCGACCAACAAAAAAGCGACGACTAGAATGGAAAATAAGGTAGAACTCGTCGAAGGCGTCCTCCATGCCGTGGTGCGCGTCGCAGGCCAGTACAGCGATCACGGATACGCCCTCATGATACTGGATTCACTGCGGGAGAAGCTCGTGATAAAACACCCGTTCATGCGTCATATCAGCGTCCGCACGACTCCCTATGCCGGCGGCCACCGCGACATCGCCGTCGATGCCGGCATCGAAGACGTCCCGGTCGAAGACATCATTGCGGGTCTCGACGAACTAGTGAAAAGAATCACCACACCCATCCGGGGAAGCGACCACCGCCATTTCACCATACAAGTGCGCGGATACCTCGGTACAGACCTAGAAACAAAACTGAAAACGCTCGGCATCACAAGCCTCTTTGAAGAATGACGCCATGAACAGCCCCCAGGAAAAACTAGCCGCCCTCGAAAAGGGATTCGTTGAATCCATCGGCCCCATGGGAAAATTCGTCATCAAACAACAGATGATACTCCTCCAAGTCACCCCCGAAAACATCACCAACGACCACCTGCCCATCCTCGTGGATAAAATCATCGCGGCAGGCGTAAAAGACAAGATGATGGAGCGATCTATAAAAAACAAACTCACCGCCATCATATCATCAACGGGATACGACCCAAGCCTTGGCATATAAAAAAAAATCTACGGTAGGAACATGGCCCTGAAAATACTGTTGGCCGATGATTCGGCCTTCATGCGGAAAGTGTTGAAAAACACCCTCGAAAAACAAAACAAAGCAGAAGTGGTCGGCGAAGCCTCAAACGGCGCCGAAGCCATAGAAAAATACGGCGAACTCGCGCCCGACCTCGTCTTCATGGACATCGTCATGCCAGAAGTCACCGGCATCGACGCCGTCAAAGGCATCATGAAAGACCATCCAGACGCAACCATCATCATGTGCTCGAGCATGGGACAAGACACCATGATAAACGAGGCCCTCGAAGCCGGAGCCGAAGACTTCATCGTCAAGCCCTTCAAGGAGGAAAAAATACTGGAGATTATCGAAAAACACACGCAATAAACAAAAATGGAGAACCCGCACGACACCAAGATACTCATTGTAGACGACTCACCGTACATGCGCAAGATACTTGATAATATCATAGCCAGACAAGACGACCTGGAAATCGTGGGGGAGGCCGCAGACGGCGAGAACGCCGTGAAAAAATACTTCAACCTCCATCCCGACATCGTCATCATGAACCTCGTGATGCCCAAGGAATTCGGCGTCGAAGCCCTCGTGCGAATCCTTGAAGACGACCCCGCTGCGAAAGTCATCATGTGCAGTTCCCTCGGCCAGCAGTCCATCATCCAGCCGCTCCTAAAAAAGGGAGCCGTTGACTTCATCGTGAAACCATTCACCGAAGAACGCGTGCTCGAAAGCATACGCACCGCTCTAAAGGAGGAATCTCCATGACGGTACCGATGATCAAGGTATTGGTGGTCGACGACTCGGCCTTCATGCGCAAGATACTCGCCGACACGCTCGAAGAAGAAGACGACATCACCGTCGTTGGTCGAGCATCAGACGGAAAGGATGCTCTTCAAAAAATCGCACGCATCCACCCCGACATCGTCACCCTCGACGTCTGCATGCCGGAGATGGACGGCATCGAATGCCTGAAAAAAATCATGGCCGACCACCCCCTCCCCGTCATCATGGTGTCGGCGGTCACCGTCGAGGGAGCAGACGAGACCATCCAGTCGCTCGAGCTCGGCGCCGTCGACTTCATCCCGAAAACCGACATGGAGAAACTCAAAGACGAGGTGAAGACAAAAATCCGAATGGCAGCGCGCTCGCGGGTTCCCAAGACAGGCAAACCAGCAACACCCAAGATTGAACCATCATTCCGGGAGCGATTCCAGGTGTCCACGGAAACCGACACCGTCATCGCCATCGCCTCCTCGACGGGTGGCCCCCCCGCGCTCTCAAAGGTCATCCCCACCCTCCCCGCCGACCTTCCCGCCGCCGTCCTCATCACCCAGCACATGCCACCGAAATTCACCGAAGCCCTCGCCAACCGCCTTGCAAAGCTCGGAACAATACCCGTAAAGGAGGGCGTTGAAGGGGAGGAAGTCAAGGAGGGTCAGGCCTACATCGCCCCCGGCGACTACCACATGGAAATCCGCCGTGAAGGGCGAAAGAAATTCATCGCACTCAACCACGGACCCCAAGTCCAAAGCGTCCGGCCGAGCGCCGACGTCATGATGCGCTCGATAGCTGAAGTGTATGGAAAAAACGTTATCGGCGTCGTCCTCACCGGCATGGGCGCCGACGGCGCCGACGGCATCGCAGCCATAAAAGAAGCGGGCGGCCGATGCATCGCCCAAAACGAGGACACCTGCGTCGTCTACGGGATGCCCAAGGCCGTCGTCGACCGCGGGCTTGCTGACACGGTCAAGCCAATCGAGGACATAGCCTCCACCATCACCCACATGCTCGCTAAAACCACTTGAAAAATGGATGTCAGCGAATACCAAGAGCTCTTCGTCGAAGAGGCCGAAGAACACATGCAACACCTGAACCACGCACTCCTCGAACTCGAAAAGAACCCCAACGCCAAGGAAGAACTCAACACCATATTCCGAAGCGCCCACACCCTCAAGGGGAACGCCAAGACTATGGGATTCACGAAAATTGCTGATCTCTCCCATGAAATGGAGAATGTACTCTCCGAATTGCGCGAGGAGCGCATTCCCTCGAGCGTCGATATCGTCGACATCCTCTTTGAATGTTTCGACCACCTCGAATCGCTCATCGGCATGATAAAGGAGGGCACGGAAGAGGAAGCGGACATCGAAGAAATCGTTAGAAAACTCCAAGCCATCCTCGTCCAAGAAGAGGGCAAAGCTGCCTCTAAGAAAAAGACCGAAAAGAAAGATGAAGGTCCTGCCATCACCCTCACCGACTTTGAGATAAAAAACCTCGTCGACCACGGCATCCAAGGCTATCATGGCTACGACATCATCGTCACCCTCAGCCAAGACTGCGCCATGAAATCAGCGCGCATCGCCGTCATGCTCCGAAAGCTCGAGTCGAAGGGAGACATCGTCAAAACGCTTCCCGACATGGCCGCCATCAAGGCAGGCGACGTCGGCGACACCGTCTTAATCATCTACGCCTCAAAGGAGGAGGAAAGCGCCATCAAGCCCATCGCGGAATCCGTCGCAGAAGTAGACCACGTCGACATCGAAGGCGTCCCCCTCACCGAAGAGGAACTCGCACCCTACGCCCAGACAGACAAAACCCCAGCCTCCGACTCGAAACACGCCAAAAAAAACCCGCAAGCCCAGGCCTCCGCCATCAAAAAAATCGAAAGCATCCGCCTCAACGTCCGCCACCTCGACTACCTTATGAACCTCGTCGGCGAGCTCGTCATCAGCAACGGCCGCCTGCAGGAAGTCGTCTCCTCCTACGGCATCAAAGAACTCGACGAGACCGTCGACAACGTCGACCGCATCACCACCGAACTCCAGCAGGAAGTCATGGACATCAGGCTTTTGCCCCTGCAGACGGTCTTTGACCGATTCCCCCGCATGGTCCGCGACCTCGCAAAAAAGGAGGGCAAAGAAGTCAACCTCATCGTCGAGGGTGGCGAGATAGAGCTCGACCGGGGCATCCTCGACGACTTAGGCGACCCCCTCGTCCACATCCTCCGAAACAGCGTCGACCACGGTATTGAACCCCCAAAAGAAAGGGAAGCCGCCGGCAAGCAGAAGAAGGGCACCGTCAACCTGAAAGCACGGCGGGAGCGAAACCACATCGTCGTCGAAGTCGAAGACGACGGCACAGGCATCGACCCAGAGAAAGTCCGGGCTGCAGCAGTCCGAAAAGGCTTCAAGACTGAAGAGGAGGCCAAAGACCTCACCGACGACGAAGCCATACAGCTCCTCTTCCAGCCCAACTTCTCGACAGCAGAAAAGGTCACCGACGTCAGCGGACGGGGAGTCGGCCTCGACGTCGTCAAAAATGTCGTCGAGACCATGGGGGGGAAATTCGACGTGTCCTCGAAGCTCGGCGAGGGCACCACCTTCGACCTTCGCTTGCCCTTGACCACCGCCATCATCAAGGCACTCCTCATCAAGGTCGGCGGCGAAACCTACACGCTCCCCCTCAGCAGCGTGTCAGTCATAGTCGACGTCCCCGTTGAAAAAATCAAGACCATCCAGGGATTCGAAGTATCCATTATACGGGACCGGGAAGTCCCCCTCTACCGTCTGCGGGAAATCCTCGACTGCGAGGACACCACGCGCGAAGAGGAGAAACTGCTCGTCGTCGTCGTCGAACAAGACGAACGATTCGTCGGATTCGTCGTCGACGACGTCTTAAAAGAACAGGACATAATCATTAAGTCAATCGGCGAAGGCCTGAAACGGACCAAGGGCTTTGCCGGCACCACCATCCTCGGCGACGGACGCGTCGCACTCATACTCGACCCCAACACATTAATCCATCACTCTTCTACA
>CAYUFO010000133.1:0-1459 GCA_964443985.1 uncultured archaeon
TCGCCGTCGTCGCCCTCGCCGTCTCGCTTCCATTGCTCTGCCTTCTCGTCGTCCTCTATCATAACAAGCGGAAGAAAGCCCGGCTCCTCGCCGAGGAAGCCGAACGAATACGGCGACTCGAAGAAGAGCGAGAACGAAAACGCCTCTTGGAGGAACACAAACGAAGGGAGCAATTGAGGCGAAAGCGGGAGGAGGGCGAAAAAAGGGAGCGAGAGGAACGAGAAAAGATCAGGGCCCACGAGGCCGAGATGGAAGCACAGGGCCTCATCCGCATCTTCCGCCACGACCGCTACGTCTGGGTGAGCCCCGAGGAGAAGAACGCACTCGAGCACCTGGAAGCCGACATGCGCTACAACTTCCCCGACATGGACAAGGCCGCGTTCACGGGCTTCGTGAAGACCCTCTTCGCCAAGCTCGGCTACTCGGTGTCGGACCCTGGCGACCTGCCGGGAAGCTTTCTCATCCAGAACCCCGCAGAAAAATCCATGGTGAGCGTCCACAAGCGCGAGCGCGACGACCTCCTTTCCCGCGACGACGTCGCTGCCGTCCTCGAAGGCCTCACGGGCACCGGCGTCGACCGCCTCTACCTCGTGACGACCTCATCGTTCACCGCTGAAGCCCGCGACTACGCCACGACCGTCGCCACGGCCGCGACCTTCTCGGAGTCGGCCCCCGGCGGCGAGCGCATCATCGTCTGGGACTTCCAAAGGCTCTACGAGCTCGTCGACCGCACCTATCTGGGCTCACTGAAAAAATGAAGGTCGTATCAAGGAACCTGCGACTCATCCTCGCCCTCGTCCTGGCGGTCGGTATCCTATCTGCCGTCCTCATGGCGGGGCGCATGCACTACCCCGATGAATCGCTCACCTGGACGCAGTACCCCCAGCGCCTGGAATCACGGTTCGCCCTCTGCACGGAAGGCGACACGGCACCGACCAACCAGCGCGTCCTCGTCGAATCCCTCGACGGCATGCCTTCTCCAGACCACGTCTTCGTCACGCTCGGCTCGCGCATCCATGAAGTGCCTCGCACAGACTTCGGCGAAGGCATCGAGGCCGCGGGCCTCTCCCTCGGCTGCAACGAAGTCTCCATCGCCGCCGACGAACCGGGCGGCTACCGGGTCGCGGTATCCTACCGCGAGCAATGGCGGCCCACGGTTGAACGCGTCGAGTTCGTCAACCTCCAATCCAACGAGCCGACCCCGTTACGCGTCTATGCGGCCGACCGAAACGTGGACGCCCGCATCGCGAAGACCGAGTTCGCCGTCGTCGAACGCGACATCTACGCCGAGGACCTCGACGTCCGCACCGCCCTCAACGCCACCATCGACGGCGCACAAGATACAGTCACCATCGTCGTCCCCGGCAACTATAGATTGCTCGTGCGCGTCTTCGACGGCCTATTGTGGTCGCCGTGGTACCGCGACACCTTCACCTGCCACGTCGTCGCCCATTCCACC
>CAYUFO010000133.1:1559-3389 GCA_964443985.1 uncultured archaeon
CTATTCGTCCTTCCAGTAGGGCTTCTTGACGTAGTCGTAGGCGGCGAGCGCGGCCCGGCAGCCGTCGCCGACCGCCGTGGCGATTTGGAGGACACCGCCGGTGATGTCGCCTGCGGCGAAGACGCCCGGGACGTTCGTGGCCATCTTGGCGTCGACGATGGCGTAGCCGCGCTCGTCGAGCGCGACGCCCGCCTTCCTGGCGAGCCCGCTCGCCGGCTCGTTGCCGATGGAGACGAAGACGCCGTCCACGGAAATATCTGTTTTCTTGCCGGTGTTGACGTCCTCGACGCGTATCCCCGACACCATCCCCTCGCCAGTTATCTCTTCGACGACGGAGTTGATGACTGGCTCCACGCCCCGCCGCTGCAGCTCGGCGACGCGGCGGGCCTCGGCGCGGAACGTGTCCCGGCGGTGGATGAGATACACTTTCTTGCAGAGCTCTGAAAGGTAGAGGGCGTCCTCGATGGCGGTGTTGCCGCCGCCCACGACGGCGACCGTCTTGCCGCGGAAGAAGGGGGCATCGCAGGTGGCGCAGTAGCTGACGCCCCTGCCTGCAAGCCTGCCCTCGCCTGCGACGCCGAGCTTTCGGTGGGCGCCGCCGGTGGCGAGGATGACGGCCGCACACGTTATCCTCCTGTCACCGACCACAAGCTCGTTGCCGTCCTGCGTCGCGGCGATTCCCGTGACGTCTGCGAAGAGGACGTCGACGCCGAGGCTTCGGACGTGCTCTTCCATGGCGGCGGAGAGGTCGGCGCCCGACGTCAACTGGACGCCAGGCCAGTTGCCTATCTCGGTGGTGAGATGCATCTGGCCGCCGACGAGCGCCTTCTCGACGACGAGCGTGGATAGGTCTCGTCGGGCGGCATAGATGGCGGCGGTGAGGCCGGCAGGCCCCGCCCCGACGATGACGAGGTCGTAGTCCATGGTCACATGCGTGTGGGGATCCCCTCTTTTTTTAGGTACTCTTTTACTTCGGGGATGGGGTGCTCTGCGAAGTGGAAGATGGAGGCGGCGAGCGCGGCGTCCGCCTTGCCTTTGGTGAAGGCTTCGAGCATGTGGTGTGGTTCGCCGCCGCCGCCGCTGGCGATGACGGGGATGCCGACGGCCTCGCTCACCTGCCTTGTGAGTTCCAGGTCGAAGCCCTCCTTGGTGCCGTCGCGGTCCATGCTGGTGAGGAGGATCTCGCCTGCCCCCAGTTCCTCGGCTTTCTGCGCCCATTCGAGCGTGTCGACGCCCGTCATCTCCCGGCCGCCGTAAAACGAGCACTCGTGGCCGCTTGGCGTGTCTCCCGTCCGCTTCGAGTCGATGGCGCAGACGATGCACTGGTTGCCGAACGCTTCTGCGCCTGCCCTTATCAATTTCGGGTTCTTGATGGCGGCGGTGTTGACGGAGACCTTGTCGGCGCCGGCGCGAAGCATCTTGCGCATGTCGTCAACGGACGCGATGCCGCCGCCGACGGTGACGGGCATGAAGACGTTCTCGACGGTCTTCTCGATGACGTGGACCATCGTCTCGCGACGGTGGGCGGACGCCGTGATGTCGAGGAAGACGAGTTCGTCGGCGCCGTCGCGGTAGTACTGCTCGGCGAGCAGCCAGGGGACGCCCACGTAGCGTATCTCTTTGAATCTCACGCCCTTGACGACGCGGCCTTCGGCGACCGACAGGTCGCAGTCCAGGCAGGGGATGATGCGTTTCGTCAACATTTTCTCTTTTTCAAGGTGGCTGAGCGACTGAAAGGAGCGAATGCCGCCTCTTTCTCGTCGGGAAACTCCGACTCGCAGTCCAGGCAGGGGATGATGCGTTTCGTCAACATTTTCTCTTTTTCAAGGT
>CAYUFO010000133.1:3489-5058 GCA_964443985.1 uncultured archaeon
TCGCAGTCCAGGCAGGGGATGATGCGTTTCGTCAACATTTTCTCTTTTTCAAGGTGGCTGAGCGACTGAAAGGAGCGAATGCCGCCTCTTTCTCGTCGGGAAACTCCGACTCGCAGTCCAGGCAGGGGATGATGCGTTTCGTCAGCGTCATGGTCTGTGCATTGTTACCCTTGGACGACAGTGTTTTTAAGGATGCCGACACCCTCGATTTCGGCTTCGAGGATGTCGCCAGCCTCGATGGCTCCGACGCCGCGGGGCGTCCCCGTCGAGATGACGTCGCCGGGATACAGGGTCATGGCCAGGCTGAGGTAGGCGATGGTTTCTGCGATACTGAACACCATGTGGCAAGTGTTCGATTCCTGGCGGAGGGAGCCGTTTACTTTCAAGGAGATGCTGAGGTCTTGGGGGTCTGCTATCTCAGAGGAGGGCACCATCCAGGGACCCATCGGCGCGAACGTGTCGAAGCTCTTCGCCATCTCCCATTGCTCGTTGCTCTTCTTGGCCTCGTCTTGGAGGTCGCGTGCCGTGATGTCCTGCATGACGGTGTAGCCTGCGACGTAGTCCAATGCGTCCTCCCGCGAGATACTCTTCCCTGCCCTCCCGATGACGACCGCCAGCTCGACCTCGTTGTGGACGTCTGCGGTTATTTCCTTTGGGGGGAGGAGTATGTCGCTGAGGTGACCGGTCAAAGATGAGGGGGGTTTATAGAAGATCATGGGGTGGTCGGGTTTCCTCCCCTTCATCTCGTCGACGTGCTCTGCGTAGTTCCACCCCAGGCACATGAGCTTTCCGGGGACGACAGGCGGCAGGAACGCGATGTCATCGAGGGGGGCCGCCTCCCCGCTCCCCGCCTGCCGAAACCCATCCACTATGGCGGCTATCATCTCCTTGTAGGCGAGCAAGGAAACCGTCCTTCCATCGTGGGTGACGCCGACCCGCGTCATCCCGTCATGGAGGAGCGAAAGATATCCGCGCATCACTCGTCCTCGCGCTTGTTCGCAAACGAGCCTGCGAACTTTCGCCGCTCGCGCATGGGAAGCTCGCGGGCGCCGCCCCCCGACTCGAGCTTGTGGCAGGATACCAGTTCCTCGAGCTCGGATTCGAGCACCGAAAGCACTCCCCCGTCGAGGTCGGCGTCCCCGACTCTTTGCGCGATGTCGCTGAGCTGCAGGTCTCCGGGATAGCGCCGGCTGAACTTCTCGAGCGTCGATTTGAAGGCGCCGGCATCCCCCTTCTTCGCCTTGGAGAGGAGCTCCTCGTAGACGTATCGTCCCGCATTCATCGTGGGTTTTTATACTCCTGAATGATATTAAATGCGTGTAGCATGGCCAAGATCCCAGAGGAAATATGCGCCGTCGTCTTCGACCAGGACGGCCTCATCGACGTCCTCGAACCCATCGTCGGCAAACGCATCCGCCGCCTCGGCGTCGACTACAGCGGCCACCACCACGAAAAGGAGGTCTACAGCCTCGAGCTCAAGGATGGCAGCGTCCTAAGCTACACCGAAGACCAGCTCGCCAAGATACTCCACGACTGGCTTGGCAGGAAAATCATCAACATCAGCCTCGA
>CAYUFO010000134.1:0-5015 GCA_964443985.1 uncultured archaeon
ATGAAATGACGTTTGAAGGCCACTTTCGGATGACGGCGAAATCTTTTTTTGTGGGGTCTTTTTTCTCGGTTTTTATGGGGCCATCCCTGTCTTTCCAGGTCCGGAAGTCGACGTGGTTTCGCGTCTCTTCGTCGACGAGGTAGAATCCCTGTCCTTTGAGCTGGTCCTTGCGGAGTTCGATTTCCGCGGTGCGGTTGTCGCGGGCCATGGCGCAGACGGCGTCGACGACGGGCATGGTGCCGTGCTGTTTGCGCGCCGCTTTCAGCGTCCCCCGTATCATGCCTGCCGAGATTTCGGGAAGGTCGTCGGCTTTGGCCTTGGATAGGAGGTCTGCCATGTCGCGGTAGACCTGCTCTGAAGCGAATCCGTTCGCCTCTTTGACGTTGAGGAGGTCTTCACCCGTTGCGATGGCGGGTCGCCTGATGGGGGGGTGCTTGGTCGCCGTGGCCATGTCAGCTGGCTAGTGTAACGATGTATGGTGTAACGATGTAGGAACTCTCTGCTTATATAAAAAAGGGAACATTACCCTTATTGAGGATAGATTGGCCCTTTTCTCACGGTATCCAGACGAACAGACAACCACCTGAGATACTGTTCCCAAAACAACACATTTTTAAAGATAGAAATGATAATTAGATTCGGTGGGGTGGATAACTGGTGAAGAGTAGGAGACACCTCTCACTTATTCCACATCTCAAACAGCGGCTGAATACGGAAACAGCAACTCCAAAAACGGGGGTTCTGGTTCTATCTACCCCACCACCTTCCTTTCTACCAGGTCAGCCTTGGGGCGTAAACAAGCCGCCGGTATCGACTATCTGCGAAGATCCGTTCTCAGGGGAAGGTTCCACTCGATCCAGTTCTTCGTCATAGAGGATGCGCCAGATCTTGACGGTGCCAAAATTCCCGTCAGCTCCCAGCCCGTCCCAGACCAACTCGAAATGGTCTAGCGGAGTCACCTCCCGGTTGTAAAGGCCGAGTTGCTTGTAGGCATCGAGATACTGGCCGAGATACAGTTTGGTCAGCATGAAGTCCGAGAACTCTCCCGGAACGTACACGAACGTGGAGAACGTCGGGATCTGGCAGGCAAACGGCCGGTCCTGTGAGCCATAGCTGAGCCCGCACGACAGGATGTGCTGAGGATGCTGCACCCCCAAAAGAGAGGCGTCGTTGACCCCCACCCACTGATCCCATGGGATCTCGGCTCCAGGATACATCTGCCCCGTCCGGGGGTCGCGCGCTATCTCGCGGACGGAAACGCCGGCAAGGTTTGGATTCCCGGCATCATCCGAGGTTATCTCGAATACCACCATGCCCACATAGCCGCTGCAGGGATAGACGAGTTTTCGGACGGCGTAGAAATTCCCATCCGCCCCCATCGTCATCTGGGGGTTCAGCTGGCTGAGCTGCGGGGAAAACGAGCATTGGGCGTAGTTCTTGAAGGAGCCCTCAGTGTGATTCTCGATGACTCCCGTCGCGATGAAATGCAGGGCGCTCCCCTTGCCTATCATCGACCAGTCGATGGTGACGTAGCGGACGGTGACGTTGCGCCAACGCTGATAGGCATCGTTGTAGACCTCGACGATATGAAAGGCCTCCTCCTCCGTCGTCTTATTCACGAAGAACTGGGCGACATCCTGTATCTGGTGCTGGTCGGCTTGAAGGTTGTCGATGAGGACGGGTCGACGCGGAATCGAGGTCAACCAGTGGCCGTAGTCCCACCACGTCAGTACGGCTTCGTCCGGGTCCGAGTTCGAGGCAAACCACTGCAGCGCAGGCTCCCAATAGCTCCTATCCCAGCCCGGCCCCATGTGCATGGGCGATATGCCGACTGCCGTACCATATTGTGCGGCACCGAAGAATGGCAGATACAGGAGGGGGACGACGATGACGAGGAAGAAGGCGATGATGCGAAGGGAGCCGAAGTCTGCCTTCTTCACCGGCGCGAAAAGGCCGATGGTGGCGCCGAGTGCGGCAATCGATGCGCTCGAGACGAAAAGGAACTGGCTCTTGTTGTAGACACCCCACATCATGGGAACGCTCCACAGGAGGACGGCGATCGCGCCGAAACTCTTCTTTTTGACCGCCAGCCATCCAAGGGGGATGATCATGAGGAGTCCGAATGGAAGGGCGAGCCCGAATCGTCCGTGTCCCTGGTCGATGAACCCGGAGAAGTCCCCGGCCAGGGGATTCTGCTCGGCGATGGTCTTGCCGACGACGCTCTGGGTGCGGGTGACGAAGGCGGCATCATAGAACCTGCCGGCGACATCGCTGGGGCCCATGTAGGCGAACGCGGCGAGGCCGACGATCAGGCACACGAGGCTGAGCGCGGCCGCACGCTCGTAGATGAATCGTTCGGCTGGGTTGGTTGTCTCGTCCTGTGAAAAGGATTCGCTTTTGACGAGCAATGCCTTTCGTATGGCTTCGAAGACGATAGGTGCGAACACTCCTCCCAGAAACGAGAAGAGGACGACTTCGCCTGCGGGGAGATACAGGGCGGGAAGCGACCCTCGCGCGTGGAGGATGACGCCGACGAAGAACACGGGGGATAGGGCGAGGAACACGTAGGGGGAATGCCAGGCAGCGAAGCGCTTGTGGAGAGCCGCGACCAAGGAATACAGCGTGCTCGCCGCCCCGACGACCATGATGATGTAGCGAAAGCCGCTCCACGTCAGAGTGAGGGTGAAGAATGCGGCCCCCGACAAGAGGGCCGTCTTCAGGCTGCGCTCCCTGAGAGCCTTGGCAAGAAGGTAGAAGCCGGCGACCAGGAAGAACATGCCTAAGCTGTCGTCTTCTGCATTCCCTGCGACCGCCCGAGTCGAATAGGCGGGCGAGAGCATCAGCATGAAGGCGGCGAGTATGCCGGCGACACGGTTGTAGGGCTCCTGGTCGTGGAAGAGCTCTTTGACGAGAAGATACATGAGCACGACCGTGAACGCAGAGAGGAGGCCAGGATACAGCATCGAGGCGTCGTGGACGGATAGGCCAAATGGCTTAATCAGGAGGGCGAAGACAGCGTTCATGAGGGGGGAGAACAAGCCGCTGCGAACGAATGATAGGCCGCTTCCCCGGTAGGGGGCGTCGGGGTTTTCCCTGATGAAGTCGTCGTGGTTGAGTATGCCGCCCCGGTAGGGGTAGGTCAGGTAATCGTGGTCTGGGAGATAACCTGTGTCGACGACCTGGTCGGTCCACTTAAGAAACCAGTAGGGGTCGAGGGCCGAAAGATAGGGCATGCCATAGGGTGCCATGTGGGTGTACAGGGTGCCGAAGAAGAGCCCCATGACGACGGCAGAGGACAGGCTTATGAGATTGGCGGTGCGCAGGCCGACGAGGGCGCACAACGTCGCCCAGAAGCAGGCGATGGTCGTGAAGTCCCGTTGATACAGGGTCTGTTCAGCTGCGTAGGCATGGTAGAGGAACAGCGTCGTGGTGATGGCGAGCACGGGGACAAGGAAGGGGACGAGGTCGTCGCGGTCGGCCTTGAACCGCTCGAGGGCGAAATAGGACACAGTGAGTGATACGAGGAGGCCGAAGCCGACGAAGCCAAGGTTCAAGAGCGCGTTTTCGCTTCCTATGAGTGCATAGGCGAGTGTTATCGCGAGGATTGCGAGGGCGAGGGCTGGCAGCGGGCGCCCGAGCTGTTCGAGCGGCGTTGACATGGATGATAGTCTTTTCTCCGCTATCTCGGACGCCGTCGATTGACGCTTCTTTTTGTTTTTCGACTTCAAGGAGGCCATGGTGGTTACTTGCCGAAACGCCGGTTTCGGGAGCCGTAGTCGTCGAGGATGGCCTCAAGGTCGGACCGCTCGAACTCCTGCCAGAGCTTGGGGAGAAAGTAAATCTCTGCGTAAGCCGACTGCCAGGTCAGGAAGTTGCTCAATCGGTCCTCCGATGTCCGGATGATGACTTCGGGGTCGTCTGCCACCCAAAGGTGCTTTCTGAGCGTTTCCTCGGTGATGGGCTCTCCCGACGAGGCGGCCTCGCCCGCGGCGTGGATGATCTCCTGCCTGCCACCGTAGGCAATGGCGAGGTTGAGCTGGAGGTTGTCGTAGTCGCTGGTGGCGTCCTCGAGGCGCTTCAGGTTCTCGGTGAGCTCTTCGGCCTGGCTTCCTGCCCTGCCGTTTTGCGTGAGGAGGCCGAGGTCGCCGCACACCTTGATTCTGATCTTGTTCTCGTGGATGCGTTGGTCTTCGAGGGCGTTCCTGGCCTGTTCTGAGAACACTTTGTAGAGGGTGGCGATCTCGGCTTTGCTGCGGTTTTCGATGTTTTCCGTCGACAGTGCATAGATGGTGACTTGCCTGACGCCGCGGTGCATGCACCATTCGAGGAAGTCGTAGAAGCGGGTGATGCCCATCTTGTAGGAGTCGAAGAGGTTGGTGATGCCCTGCTTGCCCATAAAGCGGCGGTTGCCGTCCGGGATGAGTCCGATGTGCATATCCAATCCACTCGCTGACCCGAAATCGTAGTTATTTAGGGCGCACCTTAAAAATATAGCCATAATATGGAGGTCGCGCATAAAAAACAATATGTATACGATACGTCGGTGCTCGTGCGCCTCACATCGCTATCTCCCGAGGAATCGGGGTTCGTGTGTTCTCGGGTCCTCGACGAGATTATCGACGAATCGGCCCTATTTCGGGTCGAGGGGTGGGTCGGCCGGGGAGTTCTCTCGGTCGAGGATGCTGGAAAGCGGGCCATCGGTGAGGTAGATGCGGCCTCCAGGCGCACGGGGGATGCGACGTCGCTTTCTGAAACCGACCGGCACGTCGCCGCGCTCGCCTTCGAGCGATCGGGCATCGTCGTCACCGACGACTATGCCCTGCAGAACGTCTGTCGGGAGCTTGGCATCCCCTGGGAGGGGTTTCGCCAACGGGGGACGAAGGAGCGGTGGCTGTGGCGGCAGGTCTGCACAGGATGTCGGAAAGTATTCGAACAGGACACTGGTCTGATGTGTCCCGTCTGCGGCTCCCCGGTGAAAAAGAAACGGATACAGACCCAGAAAAAGTGATAGAGGG
>CAYUFO010000135.1:0-1082 GCA_964443985.1 uncultured archaeon
AGCGATCCTACGTGGCCGGTTTTACCCGATCTATGACAAATTTGGGACAGAATTCGGACGGGCCAATGCCCAGATTAACGTGGCATGTCGACCCTGAAATACCCCAAAAGGAAAGCGCCGGATTCTCTCAAATAAAGCACAGGTTGTCGGTGCGTTGGCTGCAAATTGAGACGGGAGCCGATTGGCTCCCGTCTTACTTCACAACTAATGATCTATGTCGCCTAACATGATGTCGTTACTTCATCAGCACCATCTTCTTCGTCTCGGTGAAGTCGCTGGCTGTCATGCGGTAGAGGTAGACGCCGGTGGCGACCTGGTTGCCGGATTCGTCGGTGCTGTTCCATTCGACGGTGTATGATCCGGCGGTGTAGTATTTGTTTGTCAGTGTTTTTACCCTCTGACCGGTAATGTTATACACCTCGATCTTGACATTCCCGTCACTCGGTACGCCGAATTCGATTGTTGTTGTCGGATTGAACGGGTTCGGGTAATTCTGCGAAACAGAGAATCGACTTGGCAATGCAACAGTTGCTACATCTCGATAAGAAATGTCCGGTGTCTCATGCGGCACCAAACCGGGTTCGATCGAGTAGCCACCATTCAGCTTCTTGAGCATCTTGTAGGCCGCATAGTGATTACTCTCGGCACCCGATTCTAAGAGCATAGAGCTATATGTCACAACTTGGCCTACCGTAACGCTATCAGGGCTGGCTAGATGAAATGTTGCAATCCTTTCAGAGACGATATTGAGTAGTATTGCGGTCATCTCACGAACTGCTTTCTCATAATTGGTGAGCAGATCCATAGAGTCACCCGGCACGGGCCTAAGATACATCTCGGAATTGATTCCAGCAGGAACTGGCGGATCTCCTCCAAGGAGTCCGAATAGAACAGCTAACTTCTCCCGGCCTCCGATAGGATACGGCTCATCAAAGATCTCGATCTGTTGAATTGGATTATTTTGAAAGTGCTGGTAGATGAGATCGGCATACAGCGGTATTCTCATTGCTTCGTAAGTTGTATCCGGTTCTTCATTCGCAGATCCGAATAGCGCTCTTGCGAGGATGTGCCTCCAGAAAGCA
>CAYUFO010000135.1:1092-4755 GCA_964443985.1 uncultured archaeon
GCTGAGTCGGAGTTAGGAATTTGCGTGTGCAGTTGAAATAACAAGTATCTATGACTCCGGGAAGCGCAGTCCAATGCATATCAGTATGATCAGCTTCGTAGCCAAGTGGTGGGACAATTGAAATAACGTAGTCGCCCGTCAGCACCTGTGACTGAGTCCAATCCCCAAATTGACCGGTGTATCCTGCTCCGATGAGAGAATCATTGCTGTCATATATGTCTACAGGTACACCTTCAATAAGCCTGTCATTCTCAGCAACTAGCACTGTCAAGTTCGAGTATCCGATGATCTTGAACGACCATACTGCTTGGGGAACTGGATTCCCGAGGGCATCGGATACATCCAAAGCAACCTGATGCCACCCGCCGGCAAGCGCGTTTGCTGGGGTATACGTAATTCGCTGGCTGACGGCATCGTAGTTATGTGAGACGATCTCGCCATCAAGCTGCATTACTATCGAACTCACATCAATGTTGTCAGAGGGCCCTATTAGAGTGGCTCCAATTTCCGGAGAGACATCGTCAACTTCTGTGTTTGGAGCCGGAGTGAGACTCCCTGTGGAAAATGCTATCTGTGCATATGGGCCGACCTGAATTGTGCGTGACAACTGCATTGTAAAGGGACCGAATGATGCGTCGCCTGCAGCGTCAGCCTCAAGGAAGTAAGATCCATAGAGAGTAGCGTTAGCGTACAAGGAACTGTAGATGCCGTCGGAAGCAACAGCATCTCCGTCAATACCCTGATCGTTAAGCGTGAAGTAGTCTAATGACGCATCTGGCCGCACTATACGAGCATCTACGGTTGCACCGAGTATCGGGGTCCAGAATCCACCCACTTTTTCTCGAAGCGAGACACGCACCAGCACCTGCTCTCCGGGATTGTAATAAGAAGAGAACGCCATGAAGTTGCTTGAAATGTCTGCCTCTGCCGTGATGTTAAGGCTGTATTCCGTGCCTCCCGACGGCACATCCACGCCCGTCACGTGAGTCTGCCAGTCGCCTGCTAATGGGTTGTTGATCTCGTAGAAGGCATACGTAGACGACTCGACATACGTAATATTGGGATTCGCTTCGGCTTCCGCCGGGGTTATCTGTAATCCGTTCGGGTCAACAAGAACGAGGTCAAGCTCGCTACCCGGCCAGAATACAGCGAATTTAACAGTGTTCAGAAAGTCCGGAACAGTGAATGTCTGCACGATTGTCTGGAGTGCGTTGATCCAGCTCTGTATCGAGGCAAGCGTCGAGCCACCTGTGATCAATGCCTGAATCAAGTCGTAGATCGACTGAATGTCTGTCGTTGTTGCGGAGAAGAAGGCTCCCCCTGTCTGCGATGCAATGTCAGTTAATGAAGCTTGGTTGGCGTCGCTGCCAAACCCAACCGTATAGATTGGCCAGCCCCTGTTTTTGAATGCATTCACCTGAGATTGGTAAGAACCGGTATTGTGATGACCGTTCGACATGAACACCGCATATTTCTCATCCACCGGCGACGTTGCTAGCTGATTGTAAGCAACCTGAAGTCCCGCGCCGAAATCGGTCATGCCTCCGGCAGTGATTGAGTTGATTGCGTTCTTGAGACTGACTTTCACAGAATGGGAGGGGTTTTCATCAGGGATGTAGGTAAGCGGAGCAACAAGAGAGCCGCCCGATGAGAATGACGCAATTGTCAGCTGATTTCCAGCTTCCAGATCATCTACAAAATAGCGGGCTGCAGCCTTTGCCCTCGGTAGCTTGTCCGAAGGACTCATGCTGCCTGAACGATCTATGACCAGCGAGACATCCATTGTTCCGCATATGTCTATTCCTGCCCTATCCGCTATCGCGACCACTAGACCTGAGTTGCTAATGAGAGTACCTGAGTTTGAGCCGGTCTCGGGATCACTACCATTGCACCCACCGTTCGTATGGATACCGATGATTCGCCCTTGGTTGTCCAGGACCGGCCCACCACTGTTTCCACCCCTTGTATCCACTTGATGTCTAAAGTGAGTGTCGTTATTGCCTCCCGAGAAGCTGGGTCCATTTGCAGTCTGCAGAACCCCGTTCCTTGCATTCTCATCGTCAAGTCCGAATCCTACAATCGTGAGTATTTCACCGGCTGTGCTGTTCTGGAAGCCGCAGTTGAAGGTTGGGCTAACACCTGTACCGGGAGCCCCCGAGCTATTATCTGGAACCGTCACCACAGCCCAGTCGTCGCCAAGAACAGCGTGTCCTGATGTTGTCGAGTTATTCAGATCAGCCACCGTGAATTGATCCTGAGCACCCGGGCTGATTATGTTTCCATTTTGAGAATTTGACGCGGGTACATTTCGCTGAATTGTCCAAGGGAGATCCACCATTACATGGTGCGCTGTGATCATGCAGTTGTCGCTGATCATGAAGCCCGTACCCCAATTTCCCGTGCTGTTGACAACGCGCACAGTGTAAACATCGTCGAATGGGGTCCTATCATCCGTATTGCCGCAGATTGTTCTCTCCGAATCTTTGCTTCGTGCGACGAGAATTTTATCTATGGTGAATTGGGCATTGGCGCTTCCGGGAGCAATAGACAGGCTTACGTCAAGCTCTCCCCCGTTAAAAATGGCTGAAACGAATCGAGCGCCGTACTGAGGATCGGTGTTGACAATTGTCTGAGTTATGCCGTCCGACAATGATTGAATTGATAACGCATCACCGTCATTGAGGCTCAGCTGTGCAAACTCAATACGTACCCAGACGGCACTGGGAACGTGGATATTTTCAGTGTAAATGATAGCTGTCGTATCTCCATCATTGAATGTAGTCCCTGATCTGAGATTGCAGTTGATGAGCTCGGTTTCATACATCTGCGTGTTTTCAGCAAGCGACTCGCTGTGCAGGAATAGGGATAGAATCAGCATAACTAAAGAGCCAAGTGCTATTTCTGCAATGTGCTTGGATAGAATCGCGGTTTTTCTCTCACCCCTAGTAGCACATTTCCCTGGCTTGTAGATTTCTCTTCTACTTCGACGTCCAGAAACTTCGTCTCCAGCCTCTGCAAGAACTTTGACTGGATAATCTGATGCCAATTGCCCGGATTTCATAGTTCCTCCTCGGTTATTGTTCGTTCACTCTGAATTGGATGAATCGCTGTCTTCCACCAAAATAATGCTGCAATTTCATACTTTCTGTGAGACAATAGATTAGGCTTGGTGACGCTTGTCTCAGTTCATTGGCAACACCTCCTATCGCTAGTCAATGAGGGCAGTCAATTCGAACAGGACAGGGACTCGAATGAGACCGGCATTAAGAATGCCCGACATTTATTGCCGGTTTCATCGAATACTACATGCACCTGAATATGTAGCCCAATTCCAACCCAGGGCAGCAGTACCTCTTCCTCACCTTGCGCCGAATCCTGTCAGGACCACCATGGCAGTCTTGAGGAGAATTCTGATATCTGTCATTATGGACCAGTTCTTGATGTATCTAAGATCATATTGGACTTTCTCTCGTACGCTGTCGACCGAGCTGTCGTAGCCGTTCTCGACCTGGGCTAAACCGGTGATCCCCGGCCTGACTGTCAGTCTCTCAGGATAGTCAGGAATCTGTCTGGTCAGTTCAACAACAAAATGTGGACGTTCGGGTCGAGGACCCACGAGGCTCATCTCGCCCTTGAGCACATTAAATAGTTGCGGCAGTTCAT
>CAYUFO010000135.1:4765-4971 GCA_964443985.1 uncultured archaeon
CGCTCCCACTCGAGTTATCCTCGGATCATTCTCGCTCGCCCATACAGGTCCGCTCTTTTTCTCAGCATCCTGACGCATACTGCGGAACTTGTAGACAGAGAACGGCTTCCCATCGGAAGCTTTGTTTCGACGGTCCGGCATCCCGTTTCTGTGAAAACTGTGTCTGCGATTTCGTTTGTTGAGCCCGACTCTTCTCTGCGAATAGA
>CAYUFO010000136.1:0-4967 GCA_964443985.1 uncultured archaeon
GCTCGCCCCCGAAGAGGAGGAGGACTGGGGAGAGTAGATGAGGATAGGGTTCCTGCATTCCCGCATCAGGGTCGACGAGAAGCTGCTCTTGGCGGCCGCCGAAAAAAGGAAGCTTTCCGTTGAGAGGATCGACGACCGCGAGTTCATCTTCGACTTCTCGGAGACGCACTTCGACTTCGACGTCGTCATCGAGCGCTGCATCAACCACAGCCGGGCGATGTACTCGCTTCGCTACTTCAAGTCGCTCGGCATCCCCACCGTCAACAAGCCCGTCGTCGCCCAGATTTGCGGCGACAAGATCATGACGTCGGCGGCGTTGGTGCGAAACAAGGTGCCCACGCCCCGGACGATGATTGCCTTCACTCCCGAGTCAGCGTTGGCAGCCCTCGACGAGATGGGCTATCCCGCCGTCCTCAAGCCCGCCGTGGGAAGCTGGGCGCGCCTCATATCGAAGGTCAACGACCCCGAGGCGGCCGAATCCATCCTCGAGCACAAGTCCATCCTCGGCAGCTACCACCACAGCATCTACTACATCCAGGACTACGTCGAAAAACCGGGCCGCGACATCCGGGCCTTCGTCGTCGGCGACGAGGTCATCGCGGCCATTTACCGCAAAAGCGAGCACTGGATAACCAACACCACCCGCGGCGGCGTTGCGGAAAACTGCCCCGTCACGGACGAATTAGAAGACCTCTGCTTGAAGGCGGCCGACGCCGTCGGCGGCGGCGTGTTGGGCGTCGACGTCATGGAGTCCAAAGACGACGGCCTTGAGATCTGCGAGGTCAACTACACCATGGAGTTCCGAAACAGCATCGAGCCCACGGGCGTCGACATACCCGGCAAGATCATGGACTACGTCGTGGAGGAGGCAAAGAGATGATGTCCGCGGCCATCATCGGCGGCTCGGGCTACACCGGCGGCGAACTCCTCCGCCTGCTCGTCAACCATCCAGACGTCGAAGTGGAGGCGGTCACCAGCGAACGGTTCGCGGGAAAATTCCTGCACTCCGTGCACCCCAACCTGCGGGGGGCGACCGACCTCAAATTCATCGGCCGCGACGGCCTTTCCGGAGGCTACGACGTCGTCTTCACCGCCGTCCCCCACGGCTCGGCCATGAAGCACATGCCCGAATACGTCAAGCTCGGCAAGAAGGTCGTCGATTTATCGGCCGACTTCCGCCTCAAGACGTCTGCCGACTACGTGCACTGGTACGGCCACGAGCACACCTGCTCCGACCTGCTGTCCAAGTTCGTCTACGGCATCGCCGAGCTCCACCGGGGCGAGATGAAGACGGCAGACTACGTGTCGGGCGCCGGCTGCCTGGCCACGGCCGCCATCCTCGCCCTCTATCCTCTCGTCAAAGAGGGCCTCATCGACCCCTCAAACATCGTCGTCGACGCCAAGGTGGGCTCCTCTGCCGGCGGCAACGCCCCGAGCCTGGATTCCCATCACCCCGAGCGCGCGGGCGCGGTGCGAAGCTACACGCCCACCGGCCACCGCCACACCGCCGAGATGATGCAAGAGCTCGCGGTCGGGGGAAAGACGCCGAATATCTCCTTCACCCCCCACGCCATCGAGATGGTCCGCGGCATCCTATCGACGTGTCAGGTGTTCCTCAAGGACAAGGACATCGAGGAAAAAGACATCTGGAAAGCATTCCGGGGAGCCTACGGCGCCGAACCCTTCATCCGCATCGTCAAAGAAAGGCAAGGCGTCTACCGCTACCCCGAACCGAAGATCCTCACGGGCAGCAACTTCTGCGACATCGGCTTCGAAAAAGAGCAGGGGACCAACCGCCTCGTCGTCATGGCAGCCATCGACAACCTCATGAAGGGCGCCGCCGGCGCAGCAGTCCAAAACATGAACATCGTCTGCGGATTCGACGAAAAAACAGGACTCCACGACTTAGGGTTCCACCCGATCTAGTTCCTTCTATATACCGGTCGATAATCAAAACATTGGTTGTTTGAGGAGTTACATCGACATTCCTCTCCTGGAAAAAGGACTGCACTATCATGACAGACTTCAGGACGATTCTCCTCCCCACACACACCCGGTTAACACACATCTTAGGGGCCGAACCACCACAGGGAAAGTAGCAGTCACCATCTGATTCACAATATTTCTCGTCTTGAAGATACGCTGTTTCCTTCAAAGACGTTGTTGTGGGTGACGGGGGGTTGTGCTTCGTTGGGTGAGGCATCCAGAGGAGAGGAGGAGTACTGTGACCAGAATCAACACGTACCCCCATTTCATGTGTAGTCATTTGAGGGATTCGCTAAAAATTCAGGAGCGTTTAGTATTTGAGTTTTTGTTCGTATTCTTTGTGGGGGAGCCATTCGGAATTCCTTAGTTTATTCTTCGATGATTTCTTTTGTTTCGTCGAGGAGCGTCAACGCTGTTTTTTGGAGGGCGTCGAAGGCGTTGGTTTCCAGTGAGATGGCGACTCCGTATTGCTGTGACTCTCTGAGCTCGATTATCGTTGGCGACTCGTGTTTTTCCTCCGGTTTGAGGCCGCAGACTACTTGGACGGAGTCCTTGTCGATGGTTATCTCTCCGTCTTCTATGAGCTTGGTTATCAAGGCGAACGTGCATTCCTGGTTTCTGCTTTCAAATCCGTGTTTCGCGATGATGGCGAGGAAGCAGTGGTAGATGGCGTAGAATGCCGCCGACGCGGACCAGTCGGAGTATCCGGCGTCCCTGAAGGCTGTCATCGCCCTCAGGTTGTGTTCGGCTTTTTGTATGTGGCCTCTGATGAGCCGCGGGTCCAGCTTGGTTTTCACGAGTCCCCGGTGCCTGCCTGTTTCTTTCAACTCCTTCTCAGCCTTCCTCAGGCACCACTTGATTTTATTGTCAGCGTGCGACATCTCCTATCACCTCCACCAACTCCTCTTGGCCGAATGCGACGACGCCTGTCTTGATTGCGTTTTGGACGACCGGGTTTTTTTTGGTGATATTTTCGGTCAAATCCATTTTTGACTGGATGACAGCGTGGATTCTTTTCAAGTTAACCTTGTTCACTTCTTCGAGCGCATTCTGTAATCCTTCGTTCTGCTGTTGTTCTAAGACCACCAGAAGGTCTACGTCTTCATGCTGTTGTTTTGAGAGCACGGATCCGAACAAAACGCCGATTTCCGCGTGATTCTGCAACACCTCAACCTCCTTGGCCCACCGCTTAACCCTTGGCGGTGCATCTTCGACTTCCTTTCTCAGGAGGAATGCGAGGTACTTTTTAGCAAATCCACTGGCGTAGTTCGGCTTGTAGAAGACGGCCTTCCCCAGCGTCTTTGAGACGAGGATGTGCTGCTCCTCGAGTCTCTTTAGTATCTTCAGCACCCCCATAGGCGATAGGCCGACTCGCTTGCTGAGGTTGTTTGCGTTGTAGTCGATGCCGTAGCTTTTCAGGAGGACTAGGAGGACTTTTATCTCGTTTTTGGTTATGCCATCCATATTAAACTCCCAGTTTATATGTATAAACTATGGATTTATATATCTTTCGGCCTTTTTGTCGGCGAACTGTATCTGGGAGGGTAGCTTCACTTTTTCCTCCAAAACAGGTCTTTGTGCTTCAGGTGCTCCCGGACGCTTTCAGGGTAGAAAATCCAGCCGATCTTTCCCTCGCCATCCACCTCAACCTCGGAGTAATATAACACTTTTCCTCTTCTGGAACCAGCTTTTTTCTTTTTTAGGATTTACGTGTAATGTCTCACTGAGAAGCTATGGACCTCAAAATCGTCATCCAAAAAGACACCGTCGACGGCGGCTACGTCGTGAGTTGTCCGGCGCTGCCCGGCTGCCACAGCCAGGGAGACACGCTCGCCGAAGCCAAAGAAAACATCCGCGACGCCATCAAGGGATGCCTCGCCGCCTTAAACGACCGAGCCAAGTCCGGAAAAGACACCCGCATAGCGACTGTTTCTGTCTAGATGAAGTTGCCAGTCATTTCCGGCCTGAAAGCAGTCAAAGCCTTCACCAAAGCCGGCTGGAAACCAGTCCGCCAAACCGGCAGCCACGTCATCCTCATGAGACAAGACTCAGACGTCACCCTAAGCATACCCCAACACAAAACCCTCAAACGCGGACTCCTACGAAGCCTCATCAAAGACGGCAACCTCACCGTCAAAGAATTTAACCAACTCCTCTAAGAAAAAAAAGACTCCACAACTTAGGATTCCACCCGATAAAGAAATTATGTCTTCGGTTGGTTTTAGTTAAACGTTTCTATACATTGATAGTTGTAACAACTGCAGTTGGGTTTGTTTGGGTAAAGTTCATCTTGGTTGTACAATAACGTATCACACTGCCCAGGATAAACCACCTCTTCTTTAATGACTTCTTTATTCACGCATTGATAACGACATTCAACATTACCCAAATGGGCGGCACAATCTGAATCCGACAGGCATTGGTCAATGTTATGCTCATCATAGGGGATGCATGTTTGTTGGGGGCATATGCAGAGGGGTTCATTCTGACTTTGTTCCCCACAGTCTTTTTCACACGTATCTCTAGAAGCATAGTATTCGTTGACGCATGACCAGTTGCATGTGCAGTTATCAAAGACTGCCGTACATGCGGGTGCGTCCCATTGACACCACTTTTCGTTTCCGGGTTGATATATGAAACATTTGTTATCTTCTAAGTCGCACCCACATGCAGGATTATTTATGCCCATGGCAAGCATTCCAGTACACCAAATCGTTTTGCCATACCATTCATTAAAGCAATAACCCAACTCACTAGGTGCACTAGGGAAAGAGGCTCCACAAGGTAACATACAATCCTCGTCTTTCTCACAATAACGGGCAGAATCTTTTATGGTTGTGGTAGTTGGCACTATTGTTGATATAGGAACAACAGTGGTTGGTGTGGGCGATGTGGTCTGTTGGGTGAGGCATCCGGATGAGAGGAGGAGGACGGTGAGGAGGAGAAACGATATTGCTTGTTTCATCTTTGTCCGGGTTTGC
>CAYUFO010000137.1:0-4966 GCA_964443985.1 uncultured archaeon
AGCACGCCTTCGCGCTGGTCGTCACGACGTTGTCGAAGCGGCCCTTGAGGGGCGCGACGACCATGCAGGTGTCGCAGGCGAATTTGCCGCCGGCGTCCTCGATTATCTTGGTGTAGCCCTTCTGGTCCGAGACGGACTTGACGGGACGCGCCGTGCACACCCACAATTCCATGCCATCTTTGACTTTTCTGCCTTCGAGTTCCCGGGCGACGGCCTCGATCTCTTTGATGCTTGCATGAGGGCAGCCGATGCAGACAAAATTCGGGTTTTCGACGTCGTCGTTGAGGGCTTCGTATCCTTGCGTGAGTTGTTTGTCGTCGACCGATATCTTCTCCTTTGGAGGACCGTATTTTTCTGCTTCGGGCGTGATGCCCTCCATGTGGTAGAGGGGTTTTGACCCGTACGTGATGACCGAGGCGCCGAAGCTCTTGAGCTGGTCGGTGTCGGCGTCTTTGATGCCGGTGATGTAGGGAATCTCGCCTTTGGCGTTAGACCCGATGACGTAGCCCAGGGCGCCGAAGTCGGGGAGCGTCTTCACGTCTGCTGCGACCTCGACGTGGACGGTGGGGGCCCGGTTCTCCGCGAGGTGCAAGCCATAGGAGGGCGTCTTGCCGATGAGGCCCGCCGCGAGCGCCGAGGGGCCTCCTTCCCGGTTGGTGCGGGCGCCGATGACGCTGTTGGCGAAGGTGACGGCGCTCGACTCCGCCCAGGCGATGTGCTCGCCGTAGCGGGGAAGGTTGCCGATGAGATACGGCGTGCACGTGCACGTCGTCGTGATGCCCATGGCGGCGAAGGCGGCGATGACTTTTTCCTGTTTTTCGGCGAAGTCGGGGCTGATGCCGAGGTTTTTCCAGTTTTCCAGGTCCATGCCGGCAGGGTTGAGCATGGTGAGGACTTTGACGTTTCCGTCTCTGGCGAGTTCGGCGAGGTATTCGAGGCCGGCGTCGCCGAGGTTGTGATAGGAGACGCCGGCGACTTGGACGCTGCCGACGGGTATGAGTTTTTCGGCGCCGTAGATGTCGCCGAGGGCGACGAGGATCTTCATGGACTTCGCGGCGGCGTTCCCAGCATCGCCTGCGAGGATGCGCTCTTCTTCGGGGGTCAGATACATGCCACATCACCAACTGACAAGTCATTGAGGTTTTCGAGTATAAAATCGGCGCCGGCTTCTTCGAGCTCCTCGCGGGTGCCGCTGCCGGTGAGGACGCCTGCGACCGTCATGCCCGCTGCCTTGGCTGCAAGGACGCCGTAGCTGCCGTCCTCGACGACGAGGCAGTCGGCGGGTTCGACGCCGAGGCGGCGTGCGGCAAGCAAGAATATGTCAGGGTCGGGCTTGGCGTGGCGGACGTCGTCGCTTGAGACGATGGCGGCAAAGTTTTGACTCCCGACTTTTTCTGAAATGATCTTTTCGACGACGGATTTCGAAGCCCCCGAGGCGACGGCGAGCGGGATGTCGTCAGCGGCAAGGGAGGATACGAGTTTAGATACTCCCGGCAGCACTTCCACGTCGCCGTAGTATGTTTCTTTTACGAGCCGGTTCTTCTCGTCGACGATTTTCTGGGGGTCGTCGGGGAGCTCCTTGCCTGCGGCCTCGAAGCGGCCCTTGACGTTGTCGATGGGCTTGGCGCCCATGACGCTGCGGAAGAATTCCTCGCTAAACGGGACGCCGTAGGGTTCGAGGGCGTCCTGGTAGGCGCGAAGATGGCTCGCAAACGAGGACACCAGCGTGCCGTCCATGTCGAAGATGACCGCTTTGGCCATGACGGGCTATTTGCCGAGCGGGACCTTCCTGAAGGACTCGATGTCTCCCTTGTCCCAGGGGATGGTGGCGTCAAGCGCGACCTTGCAGGTCATGAGGCGGTCGGACCCCTCCATCTTCTCGGCGGTGGCATCAAGGCTCGAGCCGGGCCCCCGCCAGATCTCTGCGTCCTGGTCGAGTTGGGCGCGGGTGGCGATGGCCCATTCGACGTCGGCGATGTCGTCGATGTCGATGTCGTCGTCGACGACGACGCAGTGCTTGAGCGACTTGTGGCCCTCGAAGGCGGCCTTGGCTGCCTTTTTCCCGTCGTCGGCGTTCTTCTTGTCGATTTGGACGATGGCGTGAAGCCAGCTGCAGCCGCCAGTCGATAGCGACACGTTCCTGCAGGCGGCGACCTCGTTGACCTTCGTGTAGATGGTGGGCTCCTTGGGCATGCCCATCAAAAGCCGGTGTTCGCGGGCGGCGGGCAAAAGTCCCTGGTAGATGGGGTCTTTGCGGTGGGTGATGCAGTTGATGGTGATGACGGGTTCCTGGCGGACCTTGTCGGGTGTGCCGCTGATGTCGGGGAAGGGTCCCTCCTCGTGTGTTTCGCTTGCGGTGATGGTTCCTTCGAGGATGAGCTCGGCGTCGGCGGGGACGAGGAGGTCGTTGGTGACGCCCTGGGTCACCGTCAGCGGGTGCAGGTCGTTGGCGATGCAGTACTCGTTGGTCTCCGAGCCCGCGGACACCGAGGCGGCGAGCATGATGGCAGGATGCAAGCCCAGGCAGATGCTGAGCTCGAGTGTGTCGCCGGCTGCCTCCAGATACTTGTAGAGGTCGCGGTGGCAGATGCGGGCGACGAGCTTGTCTTTCGAGAACGGGCTCGCCCGGTGGTAGCTGAGGTTGGCGCCGAGCTCGGGGTCACCTGCGACGTAGACGCCGCTGGTGATGTAGGCGCCGAGGTCGCAGGAGGCGTGGGTGAGTATGGGGATGGTGGACAGGTCGACGTCTTCTTCGACGACCTCCTGGCAGGCGCCCTCCTCGACGACGTCCGGTTCTTCCGTGGCTTCGATGGCAGCAGCGATCCGGGGGATGAGCTCCTCTTTTGCGCAGCCGAGCGCGCGGGCAAAGTAATCGCGGCTGCCGCACACGCCCGTGACGACGCGGTAGCCGACACCTTTAACGTTGTCGAAGAGGATGGCATCGCCGTCGTGGGCGGCCTGGATGCCGGCTATTTCAAGGTAGGGGTCGACTTCTGAGCCTACCTTCATGAGCCGGTTGTCAGCTTCGAGTTCCGCCAAAAATCCGCGCAAGTCCATCACAATCACCAAGAGGGGGATACATCTATGAAATGGGAGTGTGACATAAAAAGAGATGCCCGAAAACGGGTCGACAGATACAAAGACAGTTACCCTCATTTTTGTATGATGAGTTCCCAATGGGCAATATGCAAAAAAATGTTCCTCCTCAAAAGGATGCTGACAAAAAAAATATGCAGGATTGCCCAACTCCCCTAGAGGTAAAGCAGGTCGGAGACTTGACGTGCGGGCAACCTCCAGAAAAAAGCCAAGATACCTTGTCGAACAAGCGGCCGGGAGGAGGTGTAAAGAAGGATCTCATTGTTCTCGTGGGACTTCCAGGCAGTGGGAAGACAACGGTTGCAAAAAAGATCGTCGAAAAAACACAGGCAGAGCTGATTGATTTTGACAGTATCAAAAAGGATGTCGTCCCGAAGGATGTTGCAACAAAACACATTGAAAAGGGGGAACCCTTCCCACTCAAGTATAGAACAGGAATCCACCGGCGTGCACGGAAAAAATTGTCTGCTGCATTTCGTGAGAGCCCCACCCAGACAGTCGTTGCCGATGAAACGTTTCACCTGCGGGATTTACGAAGGAAGATGTCTCAGGAGGGAAAGGCTCTCGGAGCCAACGTCCATTTTGTTGAAGTCGTATGTGGGGATGAAACAGTATTGCGTGACAGATTGCTGAAGGGAAAAGACCGTGAAAGCCATATCCTGGGAGATAAGAGTCTGAGAATGCATGAGGGATTCAAAAAGGTATGGGAACCACTGACAGAGCCCCACACTATCGTAGACACCTCACGGGAGTTGGCCCCCCAGATTGAAAAGCTTGTGGAAAAACTCTCTCGTGGAGGAAGCAACAAAGTTTAGGCAATTAGTCCGTTTTCGAATCGAGGACTTCCTTGATTTTTTCTAACAAGTGGTCGGCGCTGGCTTCTTGGGTGCCGAGGGTCTGGCTGCCGATGTGGGGTGTGAGGATGACCTTGTCGGCGACGGACCGGTAGAGGGTGAGCGAGGGGCTGCCCTCGTGTTCGTGGGTGTAGACGTCGACGACGGCGCCACCGAGTTTGCCGTTTGCGAGTGCTTCGACGACTGCTTTCTCGTCCCAGACGGCTGCGCGGCTGGTGTTGACGAGGATGGCGCGCTCCTTGCAGCGGGCGATGCGTTGCTTGGACAGGAGGTTTTCGGTGCCGCCGGGCCCCTTGATGGATGGGACGTGAATGCTTATGACGTCGGCGTCGGACAAGAGGTCGTCGATGGAGAGGAAGGCGACGCCCTCGGGGGGCTTGGCGGGGGGGTTGACGTCGTAGGCGACGACGTGCATGCGGTAGGCCTTGGCCTTCTCTGCGACCATGCGGCCGATGCGGCCGAAGCCGATGACGCCCAGGGTCTTGCCGTAGAGCAGTCCGTCGAGGAGGACGCCTTTGCATTCCTTTTTCACCCATGCGCCCTTCTTGGTCTCGGCGTCGGCTTTGGGGATGTTTCGGATGAGCGCGCCGAGTCCCGCGAAGACGAGCTCTGAGACTGACGCCGCGATCTCCGGCGTCTCGGCGCTGTTGATGACTTGAATGCCTTTGGCCTTGGCGGCTTCGACGTCGACGTTGCTGACCGCGACGCCGAGCCGGGCGACGAATCGCAGGTTGTCGGCTGCGGCGATGACGGGAGCCTTGACCTTGGTGGCGCCGCGGATGACCAGGCCGTGGTAGGCGGCGATGGCGGCGGCGAGGTCTTCGACCTTGTCCTCGCCCGACAGCTCGGGCCGTACGTCGACGTCGGCGAATGATCTCAATGCTTCTATCTTGTCTTCGGGAAAGGGGTCCGTTACGAGGATCTTCGGGCGGCTCATCGGTAACGGATATGCAAACAGAGAATAAAAGTAGGTGATTGGGTAGATTCTGCACCAGTTTTGAATGTGTTTTCGCATT
>CAYUFO010000138.1:0-4938 GCA_964443985.1 uncultured archaeon
AACTATCGAGAAAACTAACCCACTTCAAACACCAATGAAAAACGCACACCCCTCACCTATTGGATCATCTCTTTATCAATGATTGTCGGCTGAATACCGTTGGCTTCGGGTACGGGGGTGTTGCGCATCTGTTGCAGAACCAGCCATCCGGGGGTTGATTTTTTCGCATTTAGTACACCTCTAGGGTTCTTTGGATGTGGTGGGTTTCGGCGGGAGCACCCTTTTCTTTTAAGCGTTGGGTCTTGCATTGTTGCGTTTTTTTTTTACTGGGGAGTTTTATACCCGTATCCTCTATATATCTGCATGACAGAAGCGTATTGCGTTAAATGCAAAGCCAAGGTAGAAGTTCAAGCTCCCGAGCAGGTAACCATGAAAAACGGCAAAAAAGCCACTAAAGGAAAGTGCCCCAACTGTGGCACGGGTGTTTATCGCATCGGAGGATAGCGCCCCCCATACCTGGGGGGGGGGAGTTCGCCTCTATCCCGCCTCCGAGATAGTACGGCCAAGTAGGGCGTCGAATTCTAGGCGTTGCAGCACCCACTAATCACTTTTTCTTCTCTGCCGAGAATCAGCTTAGCCTTTAGCTTCGATGGCGGCATGTTTTTCGATGAGTGTTTCGAGGCGAGCCGCGGTGGCCTTCTTTTTGGCGACGAGTTCGTCGATGTCGGATTTGAGGCTGGTCTCGTCGACTTCGATGGCCTTGATGCGTGCCTCGAGCTTCTTTTTCGCGGCCGAGAGCTTTTTGGCCTGGGCGATGCGCCCCTCTTCCTCCTTTCGAACGGCGGACTCGAGCCCGCGGATGCGTTCCATCTCGTTTTTCACATCGATTTCTCGGGCGACGACCCCTTTGAGATCGTCTTCGACCTCGTCGACGTGTCGCTCTTCTGCGGCCAGGGCCTCTTCGACCCGTTTCTGCTTGTCGTCGAGCTCGCGGATCTGGTCCTCGAGGCGGCTCTTCCGCCTCATGCCGCGGAGAGCCGGAAACTCCGACCTTGAGGTCGGAGAGGAGGCCGCGGCCAATCCGGCTCTCCGGCATGAAACCCCGCACTTCAGTGCGGGGTTATTCATCTCGGGTGCTCGGGCGGCCTCCTCGCGAAGCCGGGTCAACGCGGCGAGGATGGCGTAGACCTCGTCTTCGAGGGCCTGCCGCTTCTCGGCGACGAGTCGGGCGCGTTGCTCCACGGCCTTGCGGTTCTTTTTGGTGGCCTTTGTCTCGATTTCCAGGCGTGCTTGGCGCATCTTGAGGTCTTGGAACTTCCGCGAGGACTCGTGATCGAGCGAAGCAAGCCGCTCCTCGTTTTCCCGAAGCTCCTTGAGCTCACTGACGGTATTTGAGATCTCCCGTGCCGCCCTCTCGTGGGAGTCGCGCAGTCCGGCGAGTTCGGCCTCCTTTGCGATGAGAGCCTCCTTCAGCGAATCAATGTTGGCCTCTTCTGCGAGGAGTTCCTGCTTGAGACGCTCCTCTTCTCGGGTGATCTCGGAAAGAAGCCTGTGTTTGAGGGACTCCTTGCGCTCCTCGATGCCGGCAAGCCGATCGTTGGTCTTGGAGAGCGTATCCTCAAGGCTGGAAAGAAGCGTGTGGATCTTCTGCGCCTTATCCTGTCGTGTCTTCAGGTCGTCTGCGAGGCGTCCCACGTCGAGTTCGTCGTCCATGAACCTTCCCATTATGTATTCTTCCGCCTGCTTTATCAATGCATCGAATGCGTTTTTATTCGGCGACGGCGATTGATTAACTACCTCCGAGCATTGTGTCAACTTTCAGCCATGGTCTTTGCACGCCCAAGGGACAAGGGATTGATGGGTATCGGCACCCTCATCATCTTCATCGCCGTCATCCTCGTCGCTGCCGTCGCCGCCATCGTGTTGATTTCGACGAGCGGTAGCCTCGAGCAACGCGCACTCGCCACCGGCAAGCAGACCGAGGAAGACGTCTCGACGGGGACCCGCGTCTTTTCCGTCATCGCAAGCGACGCAAGCGACGACCGGACCGTCGACCACTTCGAGATGCTTTTACGCTTGCAGCCCGGCTCCGAGCCTATACGCTTCCCCCATGCCATCATCACCATCGACACCTACAACGGATCGTCTGAGCTGACGTTCGCAGGAGTGGTCGCTAACACGTCGAATGACACCACAGAAAACACATCGGCGAGCGGCTACACGGTTCAATATTTATCGACGGGAACCGCCTATCAGGAGAACTACTTCAACATAGGCGACGTTGTCAAGGTCTCCTTTGACACGGGATTCGCCATCGGAGAGCGGGAGACCGTCCGCATACAGATAATCCCCGAATCGGGGCAGCTCACCCACGTCGAATTCGTCACCCCGACGGCGATGACGCGGCGAAGGATTTTTGTGTATCCCTGATTTTTTCTGCCTAGTGGATGGGCCGGCGTTCAAGAATTTCAGCGCTTGATATAGGTATAAATCGTTGCGCTGTCGACCACGTGGTATCGCTCGCGTCCCTTCTCCTTGAGAAGCGGTTTTTCCATGAGGGCGGCGATTTCGCAGATGTCTTCATAGGCATCAACGCCTATGTTCATGAGATGCAGTCCGCCCAGCAGGTTGTCCCAGCGGATTTCGTAGACCTTGACTTCGCTCATGAGCGCTCACCTCACCGGTTTCATCCGGCGGTTAACAATACATAAGTATCGTGCTTTAAAAACCCGCAGCACCTACTGATACGTGGTCAGAAGCCGGCCTCCCTCGTACGCGTACGCAGTGGACAGCAGCTCCAGGTTTCGGGCCGTTGCCTCGTCTGTGGTCTCCCGAACGACCACGGCTTCGTCGGGGGACTGGAGTGCCGTGAAGAACCGGACGACCCGCGTCTGCCCGCTGGAGAACCTCTCCCCGACGATTTTCGATTCGCAGGGCAGCTCCATCCTGCAGACGTCAAATGAGAGGTTCGCAGTCAGGTCGGCGCCTCGGTTTCGATAGCGATGGGTTGCCCAGAACCCCCACTCCTCGTCGCCCTCGGGGGTTATCGTGACACGTCCATCCCTGGATGACTCTACTTGGGGCGGGATATAGAGCACGACGTCCCTCGTTTCGTTGTCCTCGAACCACACGGTCTTGACGTCCAGCGGATTTCCAACTGAAAGGCCCTCGGCATGGTAGGCTACCCTGATGGAGCGCGCTTTGCCTATGTTTTCGACGAGAGAGCCGACGAATCTCTGTGGAAGAGCAATATCTGCTGCGGGATCAGCATGGATTTGATATGCTCGGACGGCCAACTCATCCCCTGTTCGCTCTTCGATTTTATGAAACACCTCCTCGTCAACGGAATCCTCCCACAACCGGTAAATGGTCGTGTAGGGGAGCAGGTGCGCCCCAACGGCGACCTCGGGCCGGAACACAAGCCCTCTTTTTAGGATTATCTGGGCGCCCCCCTCATTTGGCGTCACACCGAAATCCTGGTCGGCAAAGAGCACATAGTCCACTCCGGCCGCCGCAAGGCGTGCGGCGGCAAGATGGGGGGGGAGCCAGAGCATGTTGTGCACCGACACGTCGATGCGTTCGACGCGTGAGGCGGCTTTGAGGCCTGATACTGCTTCGATGAAGTAGCCCCGGTCCCAGCTGGCGAGGATGGTTCCCGTCGCGCCAGATTCATCAAGGGAGCGCAGCACCTCATATTCGAGATGCGATGAGCGCTTCTCGGGTGCGTTGTAGGCGAGGTCGAGGCCGAAGAGGCCTGCATTGACGAAGAGGATCAGGGCCAGAAGCGACCAGAACCGTCCGGAATCCCTATCCTGCATCCGACATGCTACAATGATCCCCGCCAATCCTAGGGCGACGACCCCCCGATAGGGCAGGGGCAATCCCGTGAACAGGGTCACGATAGCGATGCCTGCCCCTAACACCCACGGCGTCTTCGATGGAACACTCCTCCCCCGCAGCGCCTCTCGGAGTAGGTAGGCTGCGGCAATCGCCAATCCAACGTCGAGGACGCGCATGCCACGGTTGAGCTGGCTTGCCGCAAGCACGCCCACGGCAAGCAATGCCAGCGTCAGGGAGTCCCGTCGCCTCAACGCAATTCCCGCTCCCAGGAGGCCGAGGAACGCGGCGACGTTCCCCCGCGCCATGAACTCGTCCCATGACAACGCCGCGACGTCTCGGGCAGGATACCGCTCCTGGTGGGGGGCGGCAAAGGAGAGCCCGTATCCCGTCTTGGCGAGGAAGGCGTCGAGACCTGCGGAAAGCCCTCCTGAAACCAATAAAAATACGACGGCGGCTCCTGCTACCATCCAGGCGGGAGCGTAGCCATGCGGCATTCCCGGTCGAGTCGTCCAGTCTGCAAGCAGTGCGAGTCCTGCGGCAAGGGGTGCCACGAGTATGACGGGATTGACGTGCCATCCAAGAAGGACGAGGAGGAAAAAACACGCCGCCCATATCCGCGCTTCCCCGTTGGTGTTCGCTTTTTTGGCGCGAACGAAGCTGTAAAGGCAGGCGATGATGACGGGTATTTGGACGAGGTCGTGGGTGAACGATACCGTGCTCAGCGTCAACGGCTCCAGGAGCCCTACGTAGATTACGCCCGCGGCCAATCCTGTCTTCCTGTCGGCAAGCAGCGAGACAAGGTGGTAGAGAAGCACGCCTGCCAGGCAACTGAGCATGGCTGAAAGCGCTGCCACGGCGTAGAACGACCATTCGCCGAAAAGGATCCCCGGGGGGCGAAGGAGGTAGAAGGTGACGTCGAGGGGGTGATGGTTGGGGTAGAACACGCCTTGGGCGACGCCGACATAGAACCAGTGCTCGATGTGGTTGATGGCGTGGTCTCCGAACCGGTTCCAGAAGGCGAGGGAGAATAGCGTCCGTTCAAGCAGGGCGATGCACACGATTAATAGGGGGAACGCCAGCCGTTCATGCCGCGGAGAGCCGGAAACTCCGACCTTGAGGTCGGAGAGGAGGCCGCGGCCAATCCGGCTCTCCGGCATG
>CAYUFO010000139.1:0-4863 GCA_964443985.1 uncultured archaeon
CGGTTTAAAATTAATGGTCGGCAAGCGGTTTTATAAAGATATGTGGACAATGGTTTCACTAGAATGGCCGACACATTCATCTTCGTGGTCCTGGGAGGCGTCGTTCTTTTTGTGGCCGTCATCTTCGCCATCCTCTATAACAGCCTCGTCGGGAAGAAGAACCAGGTGCAGAATGCGTTCGCGTCCGTGGACGTCCAGCTCAAGAAGCGCTACGACCTCATCCCCAACCTCGTCGCCACCGTCGAGAAGTACATGACCCACGAGCGGGACACGCTCACCAAGATCACCGAGCTCCGGGCGAAGGCGCTCGCCCGCGGCACCGGCGACGACGAGAAAGTAGAGCTCGCCGCAAAGATAGGCGGCATGATGCGCGACCTCCTCGTCGCCGTCGAGAACTACCCCGACCTCAAGGCCAGCCAGAACTTCCTGCAATTGCAGGGCTCCCTCAACGAGGTCGAAGAGCAGATATCGGCGGCTCGGCGCGCCTACAACGCCAGCGTCCTCGACTACAACAACGCCTGCGAGATGCTTCCCACCAACATCCTCGCCTCCGTCATGGGCTACCGAAAGAAGCCCTTCTTCGAAGCAGACGAAAAGGAGCGCGAGAACGTCAACGTCAAGAACCTCTTCAGCCAATAGCGCGCGCACCGAAGGCAGACGATGAAATCCGCCGAGGAACTGCGGGAGCTCTACGACGCCGAGTTGAAACCCCACTTTACAGGACTCGAGGCGAAACGGAAAGCGGTCGTGAAAGACCTCTTGAAACTCGGCGTGCTCCTCTTTGTCGTGTTCGTCGTCCTCGCGGGCGGGCTATTCGCCCTTGGGGCTCCGCCAGAGCTGGCGTTCGTCGTGCTCGCCATACTCGTCGTCATCGGCGCGTGGCGCTACAAGTCCATCACCCGCGACTACGTGGCAATCTTCAAGCGCGACGTCATCGGAAAAATCGTCGCCTTCATCGATTCGGGCCTCTCCTACACCCCCGACCATGGCATCGGCCGCGGCCAGTTCATGGGAGCAGAAATCTTCACCAAGACGCCCGAGCGCTACAATAGCGAGGACTACGTCGCCGGCACCCTCGACAAGACCCTCATCCAGTTCTCGGAAGTCCACGCCGAGGACCGCCAGACCTACCACGACAGCAAGGGGCGGCGGCGCACGAAGTACGTCACCATCTTCCGGGGCATCTTCTACATCGCCGACTTCAACAAGCACTTCAACGGCAAGACCTTCGTCCTCCCCGACACAGCCCAAAAACTCCTCGGCACCTGGCTCGGCGGCGCCCTCCAATCAAAAAACATCAGCCGCCCCGACCTCGTCACCCTCGAAGATCCCGAGTTCGAAAAAGCCTTCGTCGTCTACGGGAGCGACCAGGTCGAGGCCCGCTACATTCTCTCCACCAGCCTCATGCGCCGCATCCTCGACTTCAAAAACAAGACCGGCAAATCCATCTACCTCTCCTTCATCAACAACAACGTCCACATCGCCATCCCCTACAAGAAGAACCTCTTCGAACCCAGCATCTTCTCCTCGTGCACCGACTACGCCCACGTCGAGGAATACTACCGCGACCTCGCATTGGCTGCAGGCATCGTCGAAGACCTCAACCTCAACACGAGAATCTGGACTAAGCGGTAACCGGCGTGTGTGAACTATCGCCGGTCAACGCTAGGATATCATTCGGATTTCCTGCACCCTAAGGTTGCTCTTAAGGCAAGCTTGGGCACGAGAAGGATAAGCCTTCTTAGAGCACAGGAAAAGCGAGGCTGTTCCTTGAATAGATTGGCGGCATCTTGGATTTGACCGGCGGTAGTAACACGCAGGTTTTTCATACCTCCGGCCAATGGACCAGTGGAAAACCTCGCGTTTTTAGGGGTCGGCTGCGAATCAGTTTTTGGTCAATGCATCATGGATTCCAACGAAGCGCAGGCCTTCCTCGCGGGGCTCGAGACACGGGGCATCCGACTCGGCCTCGACGCCGTGAACGCGCTCCTTGCCGCTCTCGGCGACCCCCAGGAGGGAGTCAAGACCGTCGTCGTCGCCGGCACCAACGGCAAGGGCTCGACGGCCGCGATGACGGCGAGCATACTCGGCGCCGCAGGCTACAAGACGGGCCTTTACACGAGCCCCCACCTCTACGACGTGACTGAACGCATCGTCGTCGGGGGACATCAGATAGAGCAGGAGACCTTCAATGAGCGGCTTGCCGAAATAAAGTCCGTCGTCGATGAGATGGAAAAATCGACGGAGGACGTGCCCACCCAGTTCGAGGTGTTGACCGCGGCAGCCTTCTTGCACTTCGCCGCCGAAGGCGTCGACTTCGCGGTCCTCGAGGTCGGCCTCGGCGGCAGGCTTGACGCCACCAACGTCACCACGCCCCGGGCGACTATCATCTGCGACGTCGGCCTCGACCATCAGAAATTCCTCGGCGACACCCTCGAAGACATCGCCTGCGAGAAGGCGGGCGTCATCAAGGAACATGGGACCGTCGTCTGCGCCGTTGGCGACCCCACGGCAAAGCGCGTCATCGAGGAGACGGCGCGCGAGAAAGGCGCCAAGCTCATCCGGGTCGGCACAGACATCACCTATCATGCGATGGAGAGGACGACAGCGGGGATCGAGGGCAGGATAACGACGACTGCGCGGACCTATGACGTGTTCCTGCCCCTGCACGGAAGCTTCCAGCTGCGAAACGCGGCGGCGGCCGTCGGTGCAGTCGACGTCCTTTCGGGCATCGGCTACCGCGTCCCCGATGAGGCAGTCCTCACCGGGTTGGGCAGGCTCACGTGGCCCGCCCGAATCGAGGTCATGCAGCGAAAGCCGCTCGTGGTCGTCGACGGCGCCCACAACCCCGCCGCCATGGGAGCGCTCGCAGACGCCGTCAAAGAATCGTTCTCCTATGAGCGGCTCATCCTCGTCTACGGCGCCATGGGCTACAAGGACCACGCCGCGATGGCGGCGGCCATCGCCCCGCTCGCCAACGACGTCATCGCGACACGGGCAAGCCATCCCGAGGCCGCCGAGCCCCGCGACCTCCTCAGGCCGGTGCGCGCGTATACGAGCAACGTGTCGCATGTCGATGGCGTCCAGGAAGCCGTCACTGAAGCGCTTTCGAAGGCCGGAGCAAACGACCTCGTCCTCGTCGCAGGCTCGCTCGCCGTCGCCGCCGAGGCCCGGCGCCGGTGGAAGAAGACGGTGGAGTTCCCCTAGACCATGAAGCGAAAGACGAAGATCATGGGCATCTTGAACGTCACCCCCGACTCGTTCTCGGACGGGGGGCTCCATCACCGGGAAGAGCGCGCCCTGACGCGGGCCCACGATATGCTCGACGAAGGCGCCGACATCATCGACGTCGGCGGGGAGTCGAGCAGGCCGGGTGCCGAGCCCTTGACGGCCGACGAGGAGTGGTGGCGCATCGGCAACGTCGTCGAGGACGCCGCGCGAGGGGGGGCGCAGGTCTCGGTCGACACCTATAAGCCCGAGGTCGCTCGAAAGGCGCTGTCTGCTGGTGCGTCCATGGTCAACGACATCACGGGACTTGCTGACGAGCGCATGATGCGGCTCGTCGCCGAGCACGGCTGCGAGGTCGTCGTCATGCACATGCAGGGCACCCCGGCGACCATGCAGGAGAATCCCTCCTATGAGGACGTCGTGGCGGACGTGGCGGCGTTCTTCGAGGAACGCATCGATGCGGCAAGGGGGGCGAACATAACAAAGAAGAACATCATTCTCGACCCAGGCATCGGCTTTGGGAAATCGGCCGCCCACAATCTTGAACTCATCAAACGGCTTGACGATTTCAAGAGCCTCGGCTGCAGGATGCTGCTTGGGGCCTCGCGGAAATCGTTCATCGGCGCCGTCACGGGCGCAGACGTGGAGCATCGGCTGCCGGGCTCGTTGGCGGTGGCGGCGCTCGCCGTCGAAAAAGGCGTCGACGTTCTGCGCGTCCACGACGTTATTGAGACGGTCCAAGCTGTGCGGGTTGCCGAGGCTGTGGGTGAAGGTATCAGCTATGACAACGACTAACGATTTGCGCATCGGCGTCCTCGTGTCGGGGGATGGCAGCAACCTCCAATCCATCATCGACCATTGCGAGGCGGGCGACATCGAAGGCGAGGTCGCCGTGGTGGTGAGCGACAAAGAGGAGGCTTATGGCCTTGCGCGGGCCGAGAAGCACGGTATCCCCGCGCGCTTCGTCGACCCTAGGACCTATGAGAGCCGCGAATCCTTCGACGAGGAGCTCGCCCGCATCCTCACATCCCACGGCGTCGAGCTCGTCTGCCTTGCCGGCTACCTGCGCATCCTCTCCCCAGGATTTGTCGATTCCTTCCCCGACCGCATCATGAACATCCATCCCGCCCTCCTGCCGGCGTTCCCCGGCCTCAGGGCGCAGCAACAGGCCCTCGAGCACGGCGTCAAGGTGACCGGCTGCACCGTCCACTTCGTCGATGACCGCGTCGACCACGGCCCCATCATCATCCAGCAGGCAGTGGCAGTCCGCGAAGACGACGACCTCGAATCGCTGCGCGAGCGCATCCTCGAAGAAGAGCACCGCATCTACCCCCAAGCCATCCGCCTGTTCGCCGCAGGGCGTCTTTCCATGGACGGCAGAAGGGTGCGGGTGGCGTCTGCGCCATGAGGCTCGGCAACGCCGTGGTCGTGGCAGTCGCTCTCCTGCTGGTGGCGGTGTCGCTGCTCTTTGGGTGGTAGGGGGGGGTGGAGGTTTTGTTTATATAGGAATAAGTTATAGTGTATATTTCCTTAAAGTATGGTAATCGGAGATGATTGATATGAAACCCACCACACAGACGCTAGTCATGACCCTTGTGCTCTTCATGACACTTGTACTCTTCCTCGCTTCCACCA
>CAYUFO010000140.1:0-4837 GCA_964443985.1 uncultured archaeon
GAAGAATATCGCACAGCACTGATCTCTGCAGCGGTGACGGGCAAGATCGATGTTCGAAAGGAGGCTTAACGATGTTATATGATATCAATGGTAAAAGGCAATCGCGTTTCATTCACAAAGATGACTACGATCATTGGCGTGCCAATCTCAGTGAATCTGATTGGAAGGGAATCGTAGATGCAGTGCATGAGGTCATGGATCGAGACGGTGTATTCAAATCCTCGTATCTTCCCGGATCGGATTGGAGAGGCACTCCATATTTGCCCATCTGGTTAGCAGTAGGTGAGGATTTTAACCAAGCCCGGTTGTTCTTTGGTCTTCTGGTTTGGGAAGCTGTATGGCTTCATCCGGAGGACTGGTATTTCGTACGTCAAGATAGTGCTGGCGATGAACCAACAGGTATGACGTATTTCAGAAGGGAAGTCTGACCTCAAGTAATGGTGCATAATGATATCACAGACCGATGAAAGAGCATTCGAAATCGCTGTTAGACATTATTTGATTATGGCGGACCTACGAGCTGGAGGTGGTCGAAGAGCGGCGGTTCTGGTTTTCCCGAAACAAATTGCAATTACTGAAGATAGGTCTTGATTTTCATGTTTGAAGGACAAGGGCGTTTGTCTTGCATAATCCGACGATAATGCTAGTCAAAGGAGTTTGAGGTTCATAGATGCAACAGAAAACTCAAGTCGGGGACGGTTGTAGCCGGTGAGATCGGCGTGAATAGGGAAATCAAGTGATACGAGTCGAAGTCAAACCAGAATTGCTGCGCTGGGCACGCGAACGTTCCAGAGAAACGATTGCCAGCCTGGCCAGGAAGTTCCCAAAGCTTGAACTATGGGAGCAAGGTGAAGCTAGTCCGACTCTCAAACAACTGGAGAGCTTCGCCAAGGCTACCTATACACCGTTGGGCTTCTTCTTCCTGCCGGAGCCACCGGAGGAACCTATCCCCATTCCAGACCTTCGCACGGTCGGCAATCAGTATATAGGGCGCCCAAGCCCAGATCTGCTGGACACAATCTACGCCATGCAGCGCCGCCAGGTTTGGTTGCGAGAGACGCTGATTGAATGTGAAGCCGAGCCGTTGGACTTTGTGGGAAGTTCCCGCACGACGGATGATCCTGAAGCCGTCGGACGCGAAATGCGGCGTATTATCGGGCTGGAGGATGGTTGGACCGCCAAAGTCCGTACTTGGCGGGAAGCGGTCGGCGAACTGCGGCGCGCCATCGAGCAACTGAACATCATGGCAATCATTAACGGAGTTGTTGGAAACAACACACATCGCAAGCTGGATGTTGAGGAGTTTCGTGGATTCGCACTCAGCGATGAGTACGCACCGCTCATTTTCGTCAATGGTGCCGACGCGACTTCGGCAAAGATGTTCACTATGATCCACGAACTGGCGCATATCTGGCTGGGAGAAAGCGCCCTGACGGATGTCGATCTGGCGACTCGAGGAACACAGAATATTGAATCGTGGTGTGATCGGGCGGCTGCGGAGTTCCTTATCCCGGCGCGTGAATTGAGAACGTGCTGGCGGGAAGTCAGACAAACAGAGTCGCCGTTTGAGACTATCGCGCGACGTTTCAAAGTCAGTCCAATCGTGGCGGGGCGCCGTGCGATGGATTTGCGCCTAGTGGATAGGGAGACATTTTTTGTGTTCTACCATGAATACATCGATAGAGATCGCAGCCGAAGTTCTTCCGCCGATGGAGGCGACTTCTACAATAACCAGAATACGCGCGTAGGCGAATTGTTTGCCACTCAGGTCATTTATGCCGCTAAGGGAGGCCGCTTGAGCTTCAAGGATGCCTACGATCTTACCGGACTACGTGGGGGCGCATTTCAGGAATATGCTCTCCGTCTGGGAGTCGATCTACCATGAGTACAATCCGCCCTTACATTCTGGACTCGGACGTGTTTATCACCGCGAAGAATAGCTATTATGCCTTCACGATTTGTCCGGGTTTCTGGGGTAGCCTGATTTACCATCACGAAGAAGGAAACATCTTCAGTATCGACAAGGTCAAAGGCGAACTGCTTTCCGGACGACCAACCGAAGACCTTGTCCAATGGGTCAAGGATGATTTACCACCCGGGTTCTTCATCGGTACAAATGAAGAAGCTGTGATTTCCGCCTATGAGGATGTCATGCTCTGGGTACAACGCAACCCGCAATATTCCGATCAGGCTAAGGCGAAATTCGCGACTGAAGCGGATGGCTGGCTGGTGGCATACGCCATGGCTCATGGTTCCACTGTTGTAACAAACGAACAGCCTCAACCTAATGCGCGAAACCGCATTCTGCTCCCCGACGTTTGTGCACAGTTCAATGTTACGCGAAAAGACACCTTCTTCATGCTCAAGGACTTAGCTATCCAATTTGAATGGAAAGGGATTTCCTGATGCCGGGTCAACATACGGAATACACGTTCGAAACCTCGATTGAGGACCACTTAACCACAACAGGCGGTTGGAAGAAATGCGATCCGGACACCTATGACGCGGAGCGCTGTCTGTTCCCAAGTGAAGTGTTTGCTTTTATCCGAGAGACTCAATCCACAGAATGGGAGTATCTGGCTAACCTTCAGAAGGAGAATGCCGAAGAGACATTGCTTGACGACCTGTGCCGTGCACTCAACTCGGAGCATGAGGGGTGCCTCTCTGTCCTGCGGCATGGGTTCAAATGTTTCGGCAAACTCTTCCACGTGGCTTACTTCGCGCCTGCGAGCGGTCTCAATCCCGACACGCGCAAGCTTTACGAAGCCAATCGCCTGACCATCACCCGTCAACTGCGTTATTCAATCAAGCATGGCAATACTCTCGATGTCGCGCTCTCCCTGAATAATATACCCGTTGCCACGCTGCAACTCAAGAATCCAATGACCGGCCAAAACTGGCAGCATGCAGTCACGCAGTACAAGAATGACCGTGATCCGTCTGATCTGATCTTCCAGTTCAAGAAACGATCCCTTGTTCACTTCGCCGTGGACACCGATGAAGTCTACATGACCACGCGTCTTTCTGGCCGCAACACCAGATTTCTGCCCTTTAACAGGGGTCGCGGTGGCGGGGCAGGTAATCCGGAGAATCCTCACAGCTACAAGACAGCGTATTTGTGGGAAGATACCTTGGAACGGCATAGCTTCCTCGACTTACTGGCACGATTCATCCATCTCCAGATCGACGAGAAGAGACTCGGCAGCAAGACTGTAAAGCGGGAAAACATGATTTTCCCTCGCTACCATCAACTTGATTGTATGCGGAAGTTGGTGGATGGCGCGCGCAGGAATGGGGCAGGGACTAATTATCTTATACAGCATTCAGCCGGCAGCGGGAAATCTAACTCAATCGCGTGGTTAGCTCACAGACTCGCAAGTCTCTATGATAACCGGGATGACAAGGTTTATGATTCGATCATCGTGGTAACCGATAGGGTTGTACTCGATCAGCAGCTTCAAAACACCATCTATCAATTCGAACACAAACAGGGTGTTATTCAGAAGATCGACGTCGATTCGACTCAGCTTGCAGAGGCGCTTCAAACCGGCGTACCCATAGTCATTACCACACTTCAGAAATTTCCTTTCGTGACAGAGAAGATGAGTAACCTACCGAAGCGGCGATATGCTGTGATCATCGACGAAGCCCACAGCTCTCAGGGTGGCGAGACGGCGACCGAACTCAAAGGCGTTCTCGCCGGTGCGGCTATCAAGGAAGAGGCGCGCGCCAAAGCTGAAGAAGAGAGACTGCCTGACTACGAAGAAGAAATCCTTCGTACCATGGCCAAACGCGGGCATCAGCCCAATATCAGTTTCTTCGCCTTCACCGCGACCCCCAAATACAAGACGCTTGAGGTGTTCGGCACTCCCGGCGCGGAGGGCAAGCCTCAACCCTTCCACCTGTATAGTATGCGGCAAGCCATCGAAGAGGGCTTCATCCTCGACGTGCTCAAGAACTACACCACGTACAAGACCTACTACCGGTTGATCAAGTCCATTGAGGACGATCCCAAGGTAGACAAACGCAAGGCAGCCCGGGCTCTTGCCCGATTCATGAGCTTGCACCCGCATAACATCGCCCAGAAGACCGAGGTCATGGTTGAACATTTCCGCCACTTCACCATGCACAAGATTGGTGGAAAAGCTAAGGCGATGGTGGTGACATCCAGTCGCCTTCACGCCGTCCGGTATAAGCAGGCGTTCGACAAGTACATTGCTGAGAAGGGCTACACAGGAATTAAGACGCTCGTTGCGTTCTCCGGTACGGTTATTGACCCGGACGCGCCCAGCGTGGAATACTCCGAAACAGGTATGAACAACGGCATCCGTGAGAAGGAGTTGCCCGAACGGTTCGGTACGGACGAGTATCAAGTACTTCTCGTTGCCGAGAAATATCAAACCGGTTTTGACCAACCGCTATTGCATACTATGTATGTAGACAAGCGGCTTGCCGGCATCCAGGCCGTGCAGACGCTCTCTCGACTGAACCGCATGCATCCCGGTAAAGAAGACACATTTGTTTTGGACTTCGTGAACGAACCAGATGAGATCCTGGCTGCGTTCCAGCCATTCTATGAACAGACACTCATCGGTGAGAGGGCCGATGCGAATCAGTTATATGAACTTCAGGCCAAGATAGATGCAAAGCAAGTATATTACAAGGCGGAAGTGGAAGAGTTCTGCAGAGTCTTCTACAAGCCAAGACGCAGCCAAACAGCTGCAGATCACGCAAGAATGAACGCTTGCATCGACCCAGCCGTGGGGCGATACAACGAACTTGAAGAAGACGTCCGCGAAGAATTCCGCAAAACACTCGTAGCATACAGAAACCTCTA
>CAYUFO010000141.1:0-4790 GCA_964443985.1 uncultured archaeon
GACGCTCTGGAACGAGAACAACTCGGGCTTGACGACCAACACCGTCAAGGCGGTCGACGTCGCCCACGATGGCACGGTCTACGCGGGCACCCGGCACGGATTGTTCGCCTTCGACGGTTCCTCGTGGGCACCCGTATCCGTGGTTCCACGGCGCGAGATAGTCTATCTTCAGTACCGATACTGGGACGCCCAGGACCTCCCCCAGGACGAAAACAGCCTCCTCTGGATCGTCATGGAGCAGTCAAGCGGACTCGGCCTCATCAAATACAACGGCAGCCATGCCACCACCTATACCACGTCGAGCGGCCTCTACCAGAACAATCCCGGCACCCACGGCATCGAGGTCACCGGCGACCGTGTTTGGTTGGGTTTCCCCACTGACCACACGAGCTACAGCCAGCTGCCGACGGCGACCGTCGTCAATCCGGACGGCTGCGTCGTGGAGACCAACCGGACCCTCGTCGTCAACTTCACGGCTTCGGGCACCAACATCTCCGCAGTCGACCACGTCCACTTGCGGCTCACCAACACGACGGAGATACTGTATCCCTACGTCCCCCACGCCAACCTAAGCCGCAAGGTGAACGCCACCTTCTATTTCAAAAACGAGACGCTTGCGCGGGGCAGCTACACCTACTACGGCGTGTCGGATTCATGGAACTACACCCTCGAGATGTGGCTCACCAACGCCAGCAACGGCTACTTCAGCAACCCCCACAGCTACGACATCGTCACCTTCATCATGGACGCGACGGCGCCATTCAACAGCGTCGACAATCCATCGGGGATTCCCGCCGATACCGTCGGGCCGCACATCATGTCCCCCGATGAAGTCAACCCCGCCTCGCCGCCGTACCGCAACTACACGTCGATGAGCATCGACGTGCGGCCCTGGGACGAGCTCATGGGGGTGCAGGCGTGCTGGTACACGTTCGCCAACGCCACCCACGACTGGGTCGCCAACTATTCGCTTTCCGCGCAGAACGTCACCAGCCACCGGCCTGACCTCGTGAACCCCTACTTCTCAGCCACAAGCCAGCCCATTAGGTTCACGGGCACAGACGACCTCAACAACCGGGGGCTCGTCGACGGCGCGCTCTACGACTTCAAGCTCGCCTGCAAGGACGTCGTCAACAACACGAACGAAAGCGATGACGCCGACGTGACCACGCCCTTCCAGCCGGTCACCTTCCGCGTCGACAACAGCCCCCCCTACGTCGAGTTCACCAACCTATCGAGCCTCTTCGCAGGCTACACGAAAAACGACGACCTCATCCTCGACGGCAGCGAGGCGACGCAGGCGACCATCAGGGCAGAGTCGGCCGCCGACGCCATCAGCTACGTCGACGCCTGCTGGTATCAGATGGCCGGGGGCAACAGCAGCGCGGCCCGCGTCCTCCTCGGCGACGGAAGCTCCTGCGCGTCCTCTTGCAGCCAGACTCTTTCCATGGACGCCTACGGCGACGCCGCCTACACCCTCACCCGCGCCTGCAACGACAGCGCCCTGGAGCAGGGCAACGTCAACAGCTCTGAAGAGACGCTCTACGTCGACCGCGTCGCGCCCCTCGTGTCGATAGCGAGCCCTGCGCCTGTGTCGACGAGGGCCTACAACGAGAACGTCACCGCCGACGTAAACCCGACCGACGCCGTGACGGGCACGGCCAACTGCAGCGGCCGCATCGACAGCGACACGTGGCAGGTCCTCGACGGCGCGGGCTACACCAAGCTCTTCGACCTCACTAGCTACGACGAGGGCAGCCATACGTTCCAGGCAAGCTGCACCGACTACGCCCGCCACGTCAACGACACCGTCACCCGGAGCTTCACCGTCGACCGCACCGGCCCCGTCATCGACACGTCGAACGCGGCGACCTACATCACGCCGTGCCCCGCCCCCTACTCGACCATCGCCTTCATCGTCCGGGCCACCGACGACGTCAGGATGGCCTCGGTTCGCGCCCAAGTCACGACGCCCTCCTCAGACGTGGACTCGGTATCCTTCCAAGCCTGGGGCGCCGACACCTACCTCGGCTACTACTACCTGCACGAGGCCGGCACCTACGATACCCTCATAACCGCCACCGACTCGGCGGGCAACACCGACACCTTCACCAACATCCAGCCACAGGGGCCATGCTAAGACAATGAAAAATCAATCGACTAGGAGGGAAAGCGCGACACCTGCGGGCATCCTCCTTGCCGCAGTCGTGGTGTTCGCCTTCCTCTCCCCGGCGTGGGCCTTCGACGTCCCCGGCTCGCTTGCCGCAAACAACTCGATAACGGCCTCGGCCGGCGAGGTGGTCACCGTCGACGCCCGTAACACGACGAGGTGCCGCCTCGTCTTCCAGCTCGACTCCGCCGTATCGAACGGATGGGTGTACATCAATTTCACCGGCCGAAACGCCACCAACGCCACGGGGGTCTTCAACGAGGTTGGCATCACGGCGTCTTCGAACGTGGCGTCGGCGCTCTCCTGGGCGCGCATCGAGCTCTACTATGTCGAAGGCGACCTCTCTGAGCCCTACAACCTCACAGAATCATCGCTTTCCATGGTCACCCGCAACACGACGGGAGCATTTTGGACCGCCGCATCGCCCTCGACGCTCTCCATGACCGATGCCGGCGTGTGGAGCGGCTACGTCGCCACCAACCAGACCCACTTCAGCCGTTGGGCCATCGAAGGAAACGTCATCCCCACGGGCGCCTCGGTCTACAGCTTCTACAGCGGCTGGAACCTCGTGAGCCTTTACGAGACGCCCGGCTAGTCAGCGGTGAAGTCGGCGAGATTCTTTTGCCCTCGCCCCCAGTAGTCGTCTTTTTCTCCCGTCAACGTCGGCCGGCCGTACTGGCCGCCGCCGCCGGCGATGTAGGGGACGTCGCCGCGCCGGAAGCGGGCGATGAGGGTGCCGATGGCTGCATCGACGCGCTTCAGGTCGTCTGTGGGAGCGTCGAGGAGGACGGCGATTTCCGTGCCGAAGGCCGTGATGAATGCATCCCATCTCTCCTGAATCCTTTTACTGGTGATGGTTCGAATACCCAAGGATAAGGAGATGATTTCGGCGAGCGGGAGGATGTGCAGGTAGGGCGGCCGGTGGGGTGGGTGGCGTGGCTGCTCCCAGGTGGCGAGGTCTTCTTTGATTCTATCGGATACTCCTTTCTTGATTCTCCCGCCGCACACCGGACACTTCATTTTTCGGTCTGCTGCATCGGACAGCCGGAATCGTTGATAGCAGCGGCTGCAGGAGGTGAGGTGGTATTTGCCTTCCCTCGGGTTCAAGCCGACGTTGAGGGTGCAGTTCCTGCCGTCCTCGCGCTTGAGGGCCTGGGCGATCTCTGCGAAGCTGACGTCCTTGAGGGAAAGACGATTGAATTCCCGCCCGAGACGGTGGGGCTGGGGGCTGTGGCAGTCGCTGTTGGTCACAAAGGTCTTGTCGGCGAGCTCTTCGACGAGGTCGGCGTGTGCCGTGTCTGCGGAAAGCCCCAATTCGACGAAGTGGACGTGTTCCTCCTGCGTTCCATAGCACTCGCGAAACGAGGCGTACTCCTTGTAGATGGCCGTGTAGGGCGTGAAGGCGTGGGACGGCCCGACGAGCCCGCCCACGGCTTCGACTTCCTCCACTATCCGTTCTCCTGAGAGGTTGACGTTCGGCCGGCCGTCGGCGTCGAGGTTCGGTGAATAGGGCTTGAACGCCCTCCGTAATTGCTCCGCTGCCTCAAGCGAGGGCAGGAGGATGATGTGGTGGACCCGCCGCTCGCCCTCGATTTCCGTTTGGAGGATGAACTTCGTTGGTGCCTGCCTTGCCCGGAAGACGCCGTCCCCTGCCTGTTCGAGCGTGGCCTTCAGGTGTCCGAGCCAGCCCCCGTGCAGGCAGTCGGCGGTCGCGACGACGTCGAGGCCCTTGAGGGCGGCGTACTCGGCGATGGCGGGGATCTCCATGCGGGGGCTCGTCCCCCCCGAATACTTGCCGTGGATGTGGAGATCGACGTTATACTCTCTCATGGTACTGCAGTCGGTCCGTCAGCAGCTACCCTTGTCGTCACCTGGTCGGCGTGGGGTGTGCCCTCATCACCCGGACGATAAGCGATTGGGGAATCCGGGTTAATTAAGGAGTTCGATCGCCTTCGCTACCAGTTCTTGGGTTTCTTCGATGCCCCATTTTTGGGTGTTGACGGTGAGGTCGTAGATGCTGGTGTCTGCGAGGTCGATGCCGTAGATGTCTTTGTAGCGTTTGCGTTCGCTTTCCTCGCGAAGGGTGATGGCCGATTGGGCGTCCTCGACCGAAGCCACCTCGTCTTGGTCGCGCTCGGCCACCCGTGCGGCTCGTGTCTCGAGGGGGGCGGTGAGGTAGACCTTCACGTCGGCGTGGGGTATCATGAACGCGGAAAGCCGGCCGTCGACGATGCAGTCGCCTTTCGCGGCTTCGCGCTTCTGGCGCTCGTCGATGGCGCCGTCGATGGCGTCGTCGGCTTCGGCGAGCTGGGAGAATTCGAGCAGGGAGAGGTCGCGTTCGGCGGCCATCTCGCGCATGATGGCGCCAGCAGAGATGTGGGCGTAGCCGAGCCGGCGGGCGAGGGCGCGGGCGAGGGTGGACTTTCCCGAGGCCGCAGACCCTCCCACGGCGATGATCATTTTAGCTGCTTGGCGAGCTTTCGGGTCTGGTCCTGAAAGGAGGCGAGCCGTTCGGCGGAGGCGCCGCTCACGCGGGCTGCGAGCTCCTCGGCATCGGCGGTGAGGAGCTTGGCGAGGCTCGTGACGCCCGCCACGTGGAGTTCCTCTTCGAGCTTGGGGC
>CAYUFO010000142.1:0-4766 GCA_964443985.1 uncultured archaeon
GGCTGCTCGAACAAGCCCTCGGCGACAGCCGGGCGGTCGGCGCTCCTGACAAGGTGGGGGGGTTGACGACCATCGCCTCCCTTGCCGGCTACCCTCTCAATGGCTTTTACCGCAGCCCTCATGCCCGATCCTTCTTCACAGGGTTCCTCGGGGGGAGGGACGGCACGGCTGTCCACGACTACGCCAGGCGTCAGGCGGACCGGGTCGGTGACACGAAGGCCGAGGAGCGGCTTCTTACCTCCCGCGTCATCGGCCAGATGCTCGCAAAGCGGTTTGCGGCCCAAGACATATCCGTCGAGGGCCTCTCGCGGGCGGGGCTTGTCGACCTCCTCCTCGGCGAAGGCAGCGACTTCTCAGAGACCCTGAGGATACGGGGCAGACCCGTGGAGGCCGAGGAGCTCCTCTCCCTCGAAGGCCGCCTTTCAGCGGGGCGCCTCACCCTCAAGGACAAGGTGAAGTTCGACGTGCTTCTTTTGGCGCTCAACAGCGAGGAGAGCCATCGGCATGGGGCCGCCATGACCTATCGCGTCTTCGATGACGACCTCTGACGGGGGCGGCCGTCAGGACAGCGTGTCGAGGATCCTTTCGAGCAGGCGATGGACGCCCGCGGTGTCGTCGACGCGGTAGCGGGCCGCCGACTCACCCTTGCCCACGGCGACGGTGACGCCCCCATCGCCGATGGCCCGGAACGCATCCTCGTCGGTGGCGTCGTCGCCTGCGTAGAAGAGGCCCGGCGTCTCTCCCGTTCTTTCGGCGACGTCGGCGGCTATCGCCCGGACGACCGACCCTTTGTCGGCATCGGCGTCGGGGACGCATTCGAGGGTCTTCTTGTTCTCGGCTATCCTGAACGGGCTCCCCTCGACGAACGGGCCGGTTGCCTTTTGAAAGCGTTCCTTGACCCTTGCCACGTCCGTTTGAGCGACCATGCGGTAGTGGACGACGACTCCCAGTCCCTTGTCTTCGACGACGACGCCCTCGATGCCTTTGAGCGCTTCTTCGAGCGCCGCCCTGACGGTGGGGACCTCTTTCTTGCAGGATGTGGCCTTGGGGTTGACGTAGGAAAACCCCTGGCCCACCGCCTCGAGTCCGTGGTTGCCGGCGTAGTAGACGCCCTCGACGCCTACGATTTTTCGGATGGCTGCAAGCGAGCGGCCGCTCACGATGCCCAGTGTGATTGTGGGTTTTTCAGCCAGCTTTTCAAGCAGCTCCCGGACGTCATTTGCAAGGACAGCGTCCTCCGGACGGGGGGCGATGGGCGTCAGGGTCCCGTCATAGTCGAGGAGTACGAGCAGACGACTATGGGCTGAAAGCTCGAATGCGAGCTCCTCCCAGCAGGAGAGGGCGTCCCTCATGGCTCGGGCGACAGCTTGCTGATGGATGAGACGATGTCGCCCGTCCACTTGTAGATGTCGAACTCGCGGACGTGCTCGCGCATCCGCTGCATGCGGCGCGTCTTCTCCTCGTCGTCCATCTTGGAAAGCTGCTCGAGGGTGGCGACGAACTGCTTGGTGTCGTAGGGATTCACGATGAGGGCGTCGCCGAGCTCCTCGGAGGCTCCCGTGAACTCCGAGAGGATGAGCATGCGCCCCATCTCGGGATTGGCGGAGATGAATTCCTTGGCGACGAGGTTCATGCCGTCGTGCAGGGAGCTCACGATGCAGAGGTTGGCGAGCCGGTAGAATGCGACGATGTCTTCGAATTCGTGGTGGCGGTTGAGATAGATGACCGGCGTCCATTCATCGCTGCCGTACTGCCAGTTGATCTCTTCGACGAGGTCCTCGATCTCGTCGTTTATCTCGCGGTAGTGCTCAAGACGCAGCCGGGAGGGCGAGCCTATCTGGATGTAGACGATCTTCCCGCGGTAGCGGGGCTTTCGTTCAAGGAGGGATGAGAGCGCCCGCAGCTTCTCGGGGATGCCCTTGGTGTAGTCGATGCGCTCGACGCCGAGCCCGACCATCTTCCCCGAGAGCTGGTACTTCTTTCGGAGCCTTTCCACGCGGCCGTCGGTGACTGACTGGTCGGAAAGTCTCGAAATCTTTGCGAAATCGACGCTGATGGGGAACGGATGCACGTACGTCTTACGGTCCTGATAGGATACCGAATACTCCGCGCGGTCGGTCTTGGCCTCGATGTTTCGGTCCACGGTCTCAAGGAAGTTGTTGCAGTGCGAGCGGCTGTGAAAGCCGATGAGGTCGTTGGCCAAAAGTCCCTCGAGCACCTCCTTTTTCCAGGGACACGCCCGGAACGTCTCGTTCTGGGGCCAGGGGATGTGCCAGAAATGGGCGGTGACGAGGTCCGACCGCGCTTTTTTCAGAATCGGAGGCACCAGGGAGAGATGATAGTCCTGCAGCCACACGAACGCCTGCCGGTCGCCGATCTCCTCGAGAATAGCTCCGGCAAAGCGTTCGTTGATTTCCCGGTACTGCTTCCACGCCTCCTCGTCGAAGACGGGACGGACATAAACGGTATGGCATAAGGGCCAGAACATGGTGTTGGAGACGATGTTGTAGTAGCCCTCCTCCTCGTCGCGGCTCATCCACACCCGGCGAAGCCGGTATTTCGGGTCGTCGACGGGAACGCCGAGGCCGTCATCGTCCTCGGCGTGCTCCTTGTCGGCGTTGCCGCCGCCATGCGCCACCCACGTCCCACCGCAGGCCGCCATCACCGAGTCGATGGCGGTCGCCATGCCGCTTGCGGGGCGAATGCACTTGACGCCCTCCTCCGAGCGCACGTGCACGTAGGGCTCCCGGTTGCTCGCCACGACAAACGCGGCGTCGCCTATCTTGTCCTTGACGATGTCCTTCAATCGCTGTTCGTCCATATAGTCCTCCGTTTGTAGTTTAGGTGGGGGACTTTATAACTCGGCACCGGCCCGGCGCTTATAAACGCATCCTATCTGATGACTAAGCATCCTTCAGCCATGACCTCAGCGATCCCCCCCGCACAAGAAGCCCATCCGTTCGTCTTCCAAAAGAGCCTCTTCCTCGTCGAACTAACTGGCCGGCGGGTCCACACCCTCGAGGAATTCGCCGACGCGCTCGAAGACCTCGAGGACATGACCCTCTTCTGCCACCTCGTCCTCCCGCTCATGGGCCACCACCTCATCCCCCCCGAATACGACGACGACTTCAGCTACTGGGTCGGCGGCATCCTCCGCGAAAAACCCCTCGCCGAACGCATGATGGCGCTCGTCGAGGACCGGCTCACCGACCTCGCCTCCTTTCGACATGACCTTGGCTCAGTCATCCGAGAACACATCGCCTCCCATCCCACGGCCGGCTCCCTGCGCGACGACCTCGGATTCTTCTTCAACCGCGTCGACATCGTCGTCTACCCCACGGGCTATCAGGCGGCGACGCTCGCCGAGTTCACCGACCTCCTCGGGGACATCGACGTCAACTCGATGTTTTATCACTTTCACGTCAGCCAGCTTTTATTCAGCGCCGGCTCAAACGACTTCTCCCGGTGGCTTTCTGCAGAACTCGGAGAAAACGAACTCGCAGAGCGCATCAACACCCTCGACCCCTTCGGCTACGACAACCTCGAGCAATTGCGCGACGACATCCTCGCCATCATCGCCCGGCCATGACGCCCGACCCACCCACCATCGACAGCTACCGTCCCATCGTCGGCGACAAGCGCATCGACGAGCTCTTCCGACTCGCAGAGCGCCTGCCCGACAAGCGCGTCACCCACGTCAACTCGACGTCCATGGGTGGCGGCGTCGCCGAGCTCCTATCGCGCATCGTCCCCCTCATGCGGGAACTCGGCCTTGACGCACGATGGGAGGTCATCCGCGGCGGCGAGGACTTCTTCAACGTCACCAAACGATTCCACAACGCATTGCACGGCAACGACATCCCGTTCTCCAAGAAGGACTTCGCCGTCTACGAGGAGACCAACCGGGCCAACGCACCCGACGTCGCTCTCAGCGACGGGGCGACCGTCATCCACGACCCCCAGCCCGCCGCCCTCGTCGACGAGCGCGACCGCTATGCCGGGCCATGGATATGGCGCTGCCACATCGACGTATCCCAGCCGCATCCCCTCGTCTGGGAGTATCTCAAACGCTACGTCGCCCGATACGACGCTTCCATCTACTCGACGCCGCCCTTCTCGCGCGCAGACCTCAGCCACCGCCAGTTCCTCATCCCGCCGTCCATCGACCCCCTCTCCGACAAGAACGTCGAACTCGCCCCCGAGGAAATCGACGCCTACCTTGCCACCTACGACATACCCCGCGACAAGCCCCTCATCACCCAGATCTCGCGCTTCGACTACCTCAAGGACCCCTTGGGCGTCATAGAGGCCTTCCGCATCGTGCGCCGGCGCATCGACTGCAGGCTGCTTCTGGCAGGTGGTTCGGCCGCAGACGACCCCGAATCCGTGGAAGTGCACAAGAAGATCCTCGAGGCCGCCGAAGGCGACCCCGACATCCGCGTCCTCGACCTCCCCCACGACAACCGCTGCATCAACGCCCTGCAGCGGGCGTCGACGGTCATCGTCCAGAAGTCCATCCGCGAAGGCTTTGGCCTGACGGTCACCGAAGCCCTCTGGAAGGGCAAGCCCGTCGTCGCCGGCGCCGTCGGCGGCATCCCCCAGCAGGTCCAAAACAACCTGACGGGATTCCTCGTCTACTCGGCGGAGGGCTGCGCCCACCGCCTCAGACAGCTTCTCCACGACCCCCGGCTCGCCCAGCGCATCGGGAGCCTCGGCCGCGAACACGTCAGAAACAACTTCGTCGTCACCCGCCACCTCAAAGACTA
>CAYUFO010000143.1:0-4762 GCA_964443985.1 uncultured archaeon
GATGACATCGCAGCCTTCTTCGGCGATGCGACCCTCACTCCCTACATCCGGCTATCTGCCGTCCTTATCCCGACTGGGGCATTCTATTCTCTGTATCTCAATTTCCTTAACGGCATGCGCTGGTATGGGAAGCAGGCATTCGCATCAGTCTTTTGGTCGCTTTCCAAGATGCTCTTCGTCCTGGTGTTCCTAGGGTTAGGTTATGCAGTACCAGGAGCCCTCTATGGATATGCCATGGGTTCCCTCCTGGGGTTGGTGATTGCCGCCCTATTTATAAGGGGATATAGCGGGGGGGAGTTTAGGTACTCGAAGATTCTCTCATTCTCCCTTCCCGTCATCATCTTCTCAATATCATTCACGTTCTTACTCTCTATAGATTTATTCATGGTCAAGCTATTGATACCTGGCGAAACCCAAGTGGGGTATTATACTGCTGCTTCGACGCTATCTCGGCTCCCCTTCCATCTCTTCTCGGCCATCGGTCTCGCCCTTTTCCCAGCCATATCCCTGGCATCTTCAAGGAATGACACCGTGAAGATTAATCAACACTTATCCCAGACAATGAGGTACGTCCTCCTCGTGCTTGTCCCAATGGTGTTTCTCATCAGCGCGACGGGAACCCAGGTTATAACTCTATTCTATTCAAATGCTTATTCCCCTGCCGGCGCGCCTCTTTCCATACTTATCATGGGTGTCGCCTTCTACTCCCTCTTCTCTATCCTCTGTCAAGTCATCACTGCGAGCGGCCACCCGAACGTCTCAATGATACTTACTCTCGTCATCATCCTCTTCGCCATTCCTCTCCTCTATCTGCTCATACCAATGTTCGGACTCCGAGGAGCAGCACTAGCAGCCACCTTGGTGTTCCTCATTGGGTTCATTTTCGCAGCGGCCTACGTAACCTACCGTTTCGGGCCATTCGTTCGCCCCTTGACGTTCATTCGTATCGGGGCATCAGCTGCAGTTATCTATGGTATAGCAAAGGCGATATCTCCAGTTGGATACTTCATCGTCGTGGCATACCCCGTATATCTCCTCATCTACGTTGCTCTCCTCTGGTGGCTCAGAGAGGTTGACCGTCGGGACATCGCAGTGTTCAGGCGAATCCTTATCCCTTCCTCGATGTCTTTGAAACACAGATAAGGATTTACAGAACGATAGTAGTTCGTTTTTCCCCACTCTGAAGTCGACTGCATGCATCCCCTGGATTGAAAGTGCGCAAGCCAACCAAGACACTAGAAAGGCGTAACAGCAGACTAATCAATCTATCAACTGTTGGGTGATTTCAACGGCACCCACCACGCCTTGTTTTTCTTATACCACGCAAGAGTCTCCCGCAGCCCATGGGCAAAATCAGTTTTGGGGCCCCACCCCAGCGCACTGATTTTCGAACAATCGAGGCTATATCTTCGGTCGTGGCCTAGCCGGTCAGTTACTATCCTGATATTTTTCTCTCCCTTATCCATCAACCCGAGGATTTTCCTTGTAAGATCAATATTTGTAATCTCTTGCCCGCCACCAACATTGTATATCTCACCTTTTCCCCCCCTGTGGAGTACGAGGTCTATGGCTTTGCAGTTGTCTTCGACGTAGAGCCAATCGCGGACGTTGAGTCCGTCTCCGTAGAGTGGCACTTTTTTCCCTTGGATGAGGTTGGTGATGAAGAGGGGTATGATTTTTTCGGGGTACTGGTAGGGGCCGTAGTTGTTGCTACTCCTGGTGACGAGGGTATTGATGCCGTAGGTCACTCGATAGGATCGAACGAGCATCTCTGCGCCCGCCTTGCTCGCAGCGTAGGGGCTGTTCGGTTCGAGGGGGTCGCCTTCCCTGAAGGAGCCTTCCTCGATGCTGCCGTAGACTTCGTCGGTGCTTATCTGCAGGTAGGTCTCAACGTCATTACTCTGTGCGGCTTCAAGGAGTCGGTATGTCCCGAACACGTCGGTTTCGACAAAGGACCCTGCATCGGTTATCGAGCGGTCCACGTGGGTTTCGGCTGCGAAGTTGATTATTGCGTCGCATCCTCGTGTAGTACTCTCAACGACTTCCTTGTCGCAGATATCCCCGTGTATAAATGAATATCTTGGACTGTCTTCGACGTCTTTGAGGTTCTCCAGGTTTCCTGCGTATGTCAGCTTGTCGAGGTTGACTATCTCGTAGTCTGGATATGTCTTTAAGATATGCCTGATGAAGTTGCTTCCAATAAACCCCGCTCCCCCGGTTACGAGCAATCTCATTTTAATATCGTATGACTCAATACTCTTCGAAAAGGTATAAATACGAAACGATGCCAGACACGTTACTTGTTACCGGAGCAGCGGGACTCTTAGGCCGTAGGATACTCGTCCAAGCGGCCGAGGACTATCACGGTGTCGGGACAGACCTCCAACCAACCGATGTCTCTTGTGAATTCCACCAAGCCGACATCACCGACAACCGCCGAGTCAAACACCTCATCACACAAACTAGGCCCGATTATGTCATCCACGCCGCCGCCATGACAGACGTCGATGGCTGCGAGACCGACCAAAAAAAAGCGTATGCCGTCAATGTGGCGGCCACCCGGGCAATAGGGGAAGCATGCGCAGAGATTGGCTGCCGGCTCACCTATGTCTCCACGGACTTCGTCTTCGATGGCGAAAAAGGAAACTACACTGAAGAAGATCCCGTTAATCCTATTGGATATTATGGCAAGTCGAAACTTCTGGGTGAACAAAGCCTTCAAGAACTCGATCTCGACTGCGTCATCGCCCGCACAAGCGTCACCTACGGATGGCATCCTAAAAACTTCAATTTCGCCCAGTGGGTCATCACCTCCTTGGAGCAACAAAAACCAATCCGGATCGTCACCGACCAGTACGGAAGCCCCACTCTCGCCGACAACCTCGCCGATATGTTACTATCCTTGCGGGACAAGTCAGGGATATATCATGCTGCAGGAGCGGACCGAATCAGCAGATATGACTTCGCCACCACGGCAGCCGACGTCTTCGGATTAGATGCGGGCCTCATCACCCCCATCACGAGCGGTCAGTTCCCCCAGAAGGCGCCCCGCCCGAAAGACTCGTCGCTTAATGTATCAAAAATAAAAAATACAATAGATATCCCCCCTATGACATGCAAACAAGGCCTCACTTATATGAAACACCATCGACCATGAAAGGCATCATATTGGCAGGAGGTTCTGGCACACGACTGTATCCTCTCACCTACGCGGTAAGCAAACAGCTCATGCCAGTCTACGACAAGCCCCTGATTTATTATCCGTTGTCCACGCTCATGCTTGCTGGCATCAATGACATACTCATCATCTCGACGCCACATGACCTTCCCCGCTTCAAAGAGCTCCTCGGCGACGGCTCCCAACTCGGCTGCAGTTTCAGCTACGAAGCCCAGGAAAAACCAACCGGGCTCGCTCAGGCATTTGTCATCGGCAAAGACTTCATCGGTGAGGACAAGGTCGCGCTCATCCTCGGCGACAACATCTTCTATGGAACGGGGCTTGCGGAAAGACTTCAAGAAAAAACCGACCCGGACGGCGGTGTCATATTCGCCTACCACGTCAACGATCCCCAACGATACGGCGTCGTGGAATTCGATGAAAACCACAAGGCGATTAGCATCGAAGAAAAACCCAAGAAACCGAAGTCGCACTATGCCGTTCCGGGCATCTACTTCTACGACAACGATGTCGTCGCCATTGCCGAAAACCTCAAGCCGTCAGCGCGGGGCGAATACGAGATAACCGACGTCAACAAAGCCTACCTCGAAAAAGGAAAACTCGAAGTCGGCATGATGTCGCGGGGAACCGCCTGGCTGGATACCGGCACCTTCAGCTCGCTTCTTGAAGCAGCCCACTACGTCGAAGTCATCGAAAGCAGACAAAACCTGAAAATAGGTTGCATCGAAGAGGTCGCCTACCGGATGGGATACATCGACAAAGAACAACTACGGAAACTCGCAGACCCCCTGAAAAAGAGCGGCTATGGAAAATACCTGTTGCATGTCCTCAAGGAGTATTGAACGCTTATGTGAAAAGCTACAAGCTATATACGAAATTTCTGCTGCGGTTGTCTCTTTCCCAGTCTTTTAAACTAAATCCCTCACGATCTTTGTCTGTCATAGACGGATTATCTGCCATTATCTTGTCAAACAACGCTTTTAGTCTTGGCTTGCATAACGACCAGTCGATATCTTGGGAAAGAGGCGAAATGCCTGCCTCGCAGTCTGGGTTCCATGAACCCGTACAGAGATATTCAATTGTCGATGTTTCGGGGAAGACGTTTCCATGGGCAAATCCCGGGGGCACCCATATCCATTCGCCGGTGGCGTCATCTGATTCTGCCGGCATTTCGTGAGCGATTATCTTCCCATAGGTCTGAGAGCCGATGCGGATGTCCAAGACAAGGTCTATCATCCTCCCCGAGATCGTCCGAACGAGCTTCCCCATGTATGGATTCCACTGGAAGTGCAATCCCCTGATGACGTTCTTCTTCGAATGGCTTTCATTGTGCTGGACGAACTCGATACCCTGCATGAAGTCCAACTCTTCAAACTGCTCTTCCCGATACAATTCAGTAAAATAACCGCGGTCATCGCGGAAACGAGCAAATTGAATGACCTTCACTTCAGGAATCACCAACGATTCAACATCAAGCACTTTCATAAGTTCCTTTCCTATTAAACTATTCCTTAACGAGATTATTAATCTTGGTGATTGGGTAGATTCTGCACCAGTTTTGAATGTGTTTTCGCATTACTTAGC
>CAYUFO010000144.1:0-3218 GCA_964443985.1 uncultured archaeon
CATGACCGACGCCATCCTCGTCGAGACCACCACAGACTCGAAGGAGCGAGCACACGCCATCGCCCGCGCCCTCGTCGAAAAACGCCTCGTCGCCTGCGTCAACTACTTCCCAGTCTCCTCGGTCTACCACTGGCAGGGAAAAGTCGAACGCGACGACGAATACCTCCTTTTGGCCAAGTCCGCGCAGGAGCGCTACCCAGAAATCGAGGCCGCCATCAAGGAGCACCACACCTATGACTGCCCCGCCATCACCTGCCTCTCCCTCGCCGGCGGCAGCCCCGACTACCTCGCCTGGATAGCCGCAGAGACGAAGCCGAGCCGACAACGTTAAATACTCAACTGCCCTAATCCCTCATCCGTGACAGCAACGAGCTCCAACACCCCCCTGCGCCGACTCGAGCGCGCTCTCCTTCTCGCCGGAGCCCTCACCCTCCTCTCGCTCGCAGGCTACGTCGCCGGGCTCGCCGAAGTCGTCATGTGGCGGGGCGTCGCATTCGGCGTCACCTGCGGCCTCGCCTACTTCCTCCTGCAGCCCACGATGCGCGGCGTTCGCGCAGGCGACCTCGTCCTCGCCAACATGTGGCGCGAGATCGACACCCCCTCGATGAGTGAATCCTACCTCGAATCCGCCCCCACCATCGCCCTCGAAGCAGGCCGCGTCAACCAACGCATCCGCGTCCAACTGTGGGACGGCAGCCATGGCATCGTCCACCTCACCCACCACGGCCTTCTCACCCACCCCGAAGGCCGCCTCGTCGAAGCCGAAGTACCCCTCCCCCACACCCACGCTGCAGACGCCCCCTGAGCGATGAACGACGAAGAAAAGCTCGACAAGATACTCCTCCTGCTCGAAGAGATCCGCGAAAAAGTGGAGAACATGGAAACCATGCTCCACCTCGAAGGGCTCTGACCGAAACCACACTGCTTCTTTTTTAAAGTTCAGAATATTTAAAGCCTCGTTCAGGTATAAACCCCGCTTCTCCCACCCCACCAACAAACACCCAACCCTACCACCAAGAACCACCATGCACACCGCAACCACCAACACCATTATTTTCCTCAGCCTCCTCATCTGCATAGTGGGGACAGCGAACGCAGAATACTACACCGCTAATGTATCGTCGAACCCAGTTTTTTATAATCAAAGCATACCCAACTCGATGTGCGATTACCCTGTCATATCAGTATATGAGGAAAACGTATACATCTTATGCAATACAAGCGCCATCCTCCATTACGTCATCAACGAGACCAATCTCACCTATCAGGACACGATAACGGGGTTCGGCAGCAGCTGGGACGAGATGAAGGCGTGGGACGGTTATTTCTATCTCTACGATGAGTATAAGGCAGCCGACAGTCGGCTGAGAAAGATAGATTCGACAGGTAGCACAGTGTGGGAGCTTAACACCACCACAAACTCGACACGACAGAAATACACGTTTACCGACTGCGACAGCGGGGGATACGAAGCGCAAAGCTGGGCCGTATTGGGGCTGTCCTACACATATCTAAACACTCTCCACGTAGACAGCGATGGCGTCGTCTTATTGCATAGTCCGGCGTCCTTCACCAATTGTGTATACGAGCTTATCGCAGTGGGGCATGACAGCGACATCATGATGCACAGCAACAGGGTCAGCGGCTCCATCACATGCGCCGCAGGTCAACGACAGGGGCGACGAATAGAATACGTCGATGCCGCAAAAATAGTCATATCGACGACAGACAGCGACTATCACACATACAGCCGCACTGGCGGCTGGAGCAGCGACGGACCCAACAAGCTCGGCTCATGCAAAACGTATAAGCCCGCCTGTATGCGAGATTCCGTGTGCTATCACAACGGAGAGATAGCCCTGATAGCGACAAGCGAACCGTATGTTAACCAATCATGGCCGGGAACCGCCATAGGAACCGACCCAGAGGTGCGTCTCGGATGGTCCACATACGTAGCGGCGTCGGACGGCACGACGCTATGGACAAACAGCTCCTACGTCACCGTAGGCGACTATGGCGTCTACACGAACGTGAGCATGCCCGGAGAAAAGACATACAACGACGGCCTGTACGCCCGTACGAGCGCAAACATCATCAAATACACCGATGTCGGAGCCGAGAACTGGTCCGTCTCCCGAGGCAGCGGGCAAGCACACGAGCCTACAATAACCCAGACCTATGTCGTGGACGTGGCAAGCGACGAGATAGTCTCAGCCTACTATCTGAGCAATGGGACACAGCTATGGAATTACACGCTCCCGGACGGCATCAATCACCTGCAGCCGATATTCACCGATGACAGCAGCAAAGACTACCTCATCGTGCCCTTCATACGCAATGCTGGGGGAACCCAGACGCTCTATTGGAGCAGCTCATCAACACTCGGTGGTGGAATAAACGAAACGGAAAACGTGACGTCTCCCGACTACCATGTAATGGTGGTGATGACGTACTATCAAGACGAAGACGTCATGGATATCGCGCAATATGAAGATGAACTCCGACAGATACTAAACGAAACCCGCAACTACTACCTCGCCCAATCCTATGGCGAAGACACTATCGAATTCAGCCAACCAAGATATATGCAGATGCCATGGTCAAGCGATTTCTATAATGATCATCCACTAACCGGTCATGATAATTCTTACACCCCCATTGAGGCTTATGTGACTCATATTTGGAGTAGCATGGATGCACTCTATAATCTCTCCGACTACGTCGCTATCCTATCTTATCAATCTAGTAAATCCGTCGAAAAACACAATAAGACCGAATTTCGAGCAGTACATTACCCCCCCAACATACTCACTGGCAGGCCAATCCATGCTATTGCTTTGAGTATAAATAATGGCTATGGTACCTTTGCACATGAACTCGGTCATGCAATCTATGGGTTTCCTGATTTGTATAGCTTTCCTCCATGGGAGAAAAATAGAGGAGGGATTGGGAGCTGGGGCTTAATGGGCCGGGGCGACACCCTTTCCCCTCCCGCACCCATCTGTTTATTTAACAAAGTCGAAGCTAACTGGTCTAATTATTCAGTTGCATCTGAAGCTGATTTGATTCCCAATAAAACATATGCTATTATCCCCTTAGAAAACATGTCTCCTGAGGATGATGTTGAAAAAATTGAAAATATTGGAGATACCTGGTGGATTGACAGCGAAACATACGATTATATTCTTGAGCCACGATGGGATGCGCTTGGTTCTTTT
>CAYUFO010000144.1:3228-4758 GCA_964443985.1 uncultured archaeon
ACTTGGGGCCTTAATTCGGGTTTAACCACTAGTTTTTTGGATAAATTAAATCCTCAAGGAGGGATTTCTTCTGGCCCCACTTTGTCAAAGCATTCTCTTACCTATTTTGATGGAAAAACATCTCTTGAATTTACATGTACCCAGGGGCAGTTCTGCGTAGAAGATGGTAACGTTGAGCATAAGGTTCTGGTTCAATTCAATCCTTCTAGGAACGCAAATAAGCGGGGGGTCATCTTAAGGAGTGATTTTTCCAATTCCATTAATGCTTCTGGAATCATTTCCAAGGCACCCCCATCCCCTTTTACTTCTGAAGGCTTTAATCTCGGTCTTGATCTCATTTCTGCCTCGTTAACTCGTCAAGAAGGCCTCCGAATCCTATTGCAAAATCCCTATACCGACCGTTTCTTAGAAATAATCCTGCTCAACATATCCTTACCGGACGATCGAGTATGTGATATAGACCAGCAGTTACCGTTATTTCTGGAACCGGGTGCGCAGATAGCTATAACTGATACTGACTGTTTTATCTCATTTGACCAAAAAGTTAAGCTACCAACATATATTGCATATTATGTCCTCTCAGCGGATGGACAGACTAGGCTCTCGAAAAATCCTGAGTGGGGCAAAGGCCATATCATCATCGTGAGTCCCCACCTTGAAACGGAGTTCGGGGGGCAGAGAGATGATAAGACCTTATCCGAAAAGATTTCCTGGTCACTTGTAATATTGATTGCGGGGGCGTGGCTTGTCTATGTCGGTTATCGAACTAAAAGCAGAAAAGAAATCCTTAAATGGCTGGTTATTTATTCATTCATCTTTATAGCCTATAAGTTATTCATCTGGTACCTCTTCTCGAAAGTAAATTTCGTTAGTCCTCCCGTTTCTTCCCAGTCCCCTTCGGCCTCGCTCGTCGAGTCTGTTGGGGGTATGGCTGCCCCGGTTGATTTGACGTTGCCCGATCTCGACCTCCATGCCTTGACTTCTGATGGTTTGCACGTCGGTATGAACTATTCTTCGGGCGTGTATGAGTGTGAGATTCCTGGTACGGTGGCCTCAGGCGATATGCGGGCCGAGGAGTGGATTTTCGTGCCCGTGGGTGTCAACGTCACGTATGTCATCGATAGCCGTGATGCGGAAGCCTATTTGAATGAGTCGGGCAGCAATGAAAGCGTCGTTTTGAATTATTCAGTGTATTCGATGACGTATGGATCCGATCCCTGGGTCGAGGTCGTGGGCGATGACGTCGTCATCCACGACCGCGTCGTCACGCCGCCCGTCCCCGGCGTCATCGAGCCAGGTGAGGTCGTTGAAGTCGAACCCGACGATGTCTACGTCTTGAATCTCGAAGACTTTCCCCTCAACGAAGCGGAAGCTCCCGCGAACGCGATGACGGGCGCCGCAACCTTGCAGATGACGTTGAACTATCTCTGGTGGAACCGAAGTCTCGACGACGAACCGCCCCTGTTCTTTGACAATCAGAGCTGGCTGTACCAGTACAGCCGCAACCTCAGCGGGGCAGAAACCACACCC
>CAYUFO010000145.1:0-4738 GCA_964443985.1 uncultured archaeon
AAGTAATGCGAAAACACATTCAAAACTGGTGCAGAATCTACCCAATCACCAAAAAATTTGAAGATGCTGGAGCACATGCTTTTGGTGTTGACTTAATTCCAAGAGTTAGGAATAGGGTGCTTCAACCCGAATTTTTCAAAAGGGCCGATGTGAGAGATCTTCCATTTAGAGACGGGACAGTAGATTTTGTCACGTCAGAGGCTAATCTAGCTCAAGAGGCTGGTGATTTATTTTTTATGAATAATCCACAGACTGCAGCTGAAGTAGCCCGGGTCCTTAAACCCGGAGGCTTATTTTTTGCATTTGAAGAAGGATTGAATTTAACGCATTTCGAAAACGCGGGATTAAAAAGAGTTGGAGGTAGTGATGAGTACCTGCAGGACTGGTATGTCCTCCAAAAACCCATCAATCCTGTTGAGCAACTTTGACCTCTCTAATCTCTACTCCTCCGTCTTTGAGTATCTGTAGTCCTTCTTTGTCTGTGTACTCTCCTGATGTGACCACGGTTTTAATGCCTGAGTTGACTATCAAGCGGGCGCAGATCTTGCAGGGGTAGGCGTTGACGTAGAGCGTCGAGCCCCGGCTTTGTTTTCCGGCCTGTAGGAGGGCGTTCATCTCGGCGTGGACGGCGGGGCAGATGCCGTGGCCCATGCCGGATTCGATGGCGCGCTCCTCCTTGATGCAGCCGGTCGCCGCGCAGTGGTCGGCGCCGCGGACGACGCCGTTGTAGCCGGTGGCGACTATCTCGCGCTTGTCGTTGACGATGACGGCGCCGAGCTGGCGGCCCGTCTTCGTGCACGTGGAGCGGGCGCCGACGTCGACGGCTATGCGGGAGAAGTACTCGTCCCAGGAGGGTCGACTCATCGTGTCGTTAGTCCTTTTCCGTCACTATCGATAGGCTGCGGTCGTTGGAGATGTTGCTTTTCGAGATGCCCACGATGGTGTCGACCTTGCTTTTGGCGGCGGCGTCGACGAGGCGCTGGGTGACGATGCCGTCGAAGACGACATACTGGGGCTGGACGTCGGCGAGGCTGTTGACGAGGTCCTTTATCTCTATCTCGGTTATCTGCTTGAGGTCCTTGTCGTAGAGGCGGGCGTTGAGCTTGCCCTTGACGCCGTTGAGCTCGTCGAGGAGCTTGTCTGCGGCCTGCGGGGGCTTCTTCTTGGCATCGCCTTCGTCTTTTGCGGGCGATGGCTGGCGGCGGTCGTCAGAGCGGCGCGACCCGCCGCCGCGGGAGACCTGCTGTTGTTGCTGGCGTTGGTGCTGGCCGGAGTCCCCGGATTTGCCGTTGGCGCCCTCCTGCTTGGGGGGGGCCTTGCGGCGCAGGGCCATGATGATCTCTTTTTTGGTGAGCTCTTCTACCTCTTTTCCTTCGGGCGCCTTGGTGACGAAGTCGACGTCGCCCATCTGGCTGAGCTCCTTGGTGATGATGTCACCGCCTCGGTCGCCGTCGGCGAAGACGATGGTGGTCTTGGTCTTCGTCAGGTCGACGATCTGCTGGGGGATGTTGGTGCCGCCCACGGCGACGGCATTCTTGATGCCGGCGCGAAGGAGGTTGAGGACGTCGGCGCGGCCCTCGACGAGGATGACGCTGTCTGAGCCTTTGACGGCGGGGCCGGCGTGGAGTCCCTTGTAGGAAGTGATCTCTGAGAGCTGCACCGACTTTTTCACTTCTTCGGTGAGTTCGTCGGTCTCGGGGATCTCCTCGTCCATGAGCCGTTTGAGAAGTTCTTTGGCGCGGTCGACCATCTGCTTTCGCTTGCTGCTGCGTGCGTCGTCGATCTGGGTGACCTTGATGTTGGCGTTGCAGGGGCCGACGCGGTCGACCTGCTCGACGGTGGCGGCGATGATGCTCGTCTCGACCATGTCGAGGCTTGAGGGGATGGTGACCTTGCCCGTCGACTTGCCGGTCTTGGCCTTGATGTCGACTTCGATGCGGCCGATGCGGCCGGTCTTCTGGAGGTCGCGCAGTTCTAGGTCTTCACCGAGGAGTCCCTCGGATTGGCCGAATATCGCGCCGACGACGTCGGGTTTCTCGACGACGCCGTCGATGGTGATGTCTGCAAAGATGTTGTATTTTATGGTATCTGCTGGGGCTTTCGCCATGGTGTTCACCTCTTGGATTTTTGGTTTTTTTGGTCAGACTCGAGGTGTCAAGAAGGGATGCTGGCAGGTATTGGGAAGGCGATGCCTCAGTGGCTAGCCGTTCGTCCAACCAGGCGGTTTTCTGCTTTCATGAGTTTGTCGAGCAGGATGAGATGGGGTTTCTTGACTGGTGAGTCTGAGTTGAGTGTGGTTGTCTGTTAAGGTCGTTTGGCTTTATTAATCGCTTCTTCGATCCTGGGGGGGAGGCCGTCGATGGTCTGGCCGTGCGCGAGCGCCGTCTTTTTCCGCGAGGTTTGGCCGCTAACGAGCGTGACGTCGGCGGCGAGCAGGCGGGAGAGATAGGCGCAGACCGCGGCGTTTGCCTTGCCGTCCGCGGGCAGAGCTTTCACCCACAACCGTATGCGTTTGCTCCAGGGGTCGAAGTCGATTTTTTCGATGGTCGACCCCGGCGTGACGGACAGGGAGATCAGGACGCCGTCTTCTGTCGCGGCGAGCGCCTCGCGCATGTCCACCGCTTAGACGGAGTTGGCCTTGATGACTTCGTCGAGTGTCCTCAGAAAGGTTTCGGCTTCGTCTTCGGCGAGCTCCTTGAGGCCCGCATCCTCGATTCTGAGGTCGTTGCTGTCTGCGACCACCACTAATGCTTTCGAGACGGGCACCCCGAAGATGCGTTGAAGTTCTGCGTTATCGTTTAAATCGCTTATGATGTCGTCTAAGACGTCCATGCGGATGCCGACGCGGTCTGGGTTGACGTCCAAGTCCTCGTCTGGTCCGGGTCCGGTTTCTTCTTCACCCATTGGTGTCACCTCAGTAGGGATTCGTTTTTCACACAAGAGATTGAATGTGCGCGGTGCTTTTGACTTATGATATGGGGATCTTCCTTTAAAAGAATGGAAGGAGTATGTCAGTAGAGGACGTCGGCGAGGCGGCCCTTTTGGCTGGCGAGGGTGAGCTCGCGGGCGATGCGCCGGCCGGTGCTCATGGGCTCGCCCCACAGGTGGGTGGCGTAGACGCCGCCATGGGGATAGAGGTTGGTGCCGGCGACGATGCGCGCCGAGTATTCGAAGGCGACGATGCGCAGATCGCTGGTGCACACGGACTCGATGCAGAAGGGGCCGACCATGCCGGGGGGGAACCGTTTCTTGCTTACGTCGACCATGCCGTCGCCCATGGCGAATATCTTGGGTAGCAGGCTCTCGCGGGCCACGGTGGGGATGTTGCCGGTGACGACGTAGCTGGGGTCGACGTAGTAGCCCTTGAGGATGCGCTCGGGTATGCGGGTGAGGCCGTCGATGTTTGATTCGTGGCGGATGTCCATGGAGAGGAGCTCGACGCGCTCGAGGACGGGACTGTAGAAGTAGTGGGGGTACATGAGGGTGCCGATGACGTATTCCTGGATGCTGTAGGTCTCAAGGCCGTCTTTGACGTGCTGGATCTTTTCGGCGAATTCCTCGGGGTTCTTGGCGAGGAAGTAGCCCTTGCCACCCTTGGCGCCGGGGAATTTGACCATGACGAGTCGGTCGATGTCTGCGGGGTCGGCGAACTTTCTGGGCATTTCGATGTCGGCTTCGAGCATGAGCTCTCGTTGTTTGTCGCGGCTGCTCTCCCAGCGCAGGACTTCGCGGTTGCCGAAGACGGGGACGGCGAGTTGGTCTTCGATGTTTTTGGGTCCTACGTATTCGACGAAGCTACCGTGGGGGACGAGAACGACGTTCTTCTCGCGAAGTTGCTCCTGGACGTCGTCGTCGAGGAGGCTCTTGTAGCGCTCGATGTCGAGGTATTCGTCGGCGGCATCGAATCGCTTGTAGACGTCCATGTGGGTGCCAGTGGCGATGACGAGCGTCTTGTAGCCCTCCGCCTTAGCACCCTCAAGTATCTGGAGCGCCGAATGGCTGCCCAGCGTCGCCACTACGATATCGTCGGTGTCGTAGCCCCCCACCACGTCAGAAATCTCAGACTTCGAAATCAATTTAAATCTTTTTGCAAGGATTATTGGGGTGCCAGCTATAAAAAACAGGCAGGTTACGGCGGCGGCATCTGCCGGGGCGGCCGAGATTGAATGCCATAATCACGGAATGGTCCTTTCTGTCGATTTCCTGAAAGCCTAAGCTTCGTGACAATCGCAGGGCGCTGGTGTTTTCCTCTCCGACGATGGCTTCGATGGAGGCAACGCCACGTTCCCTTGCCCGTTCTATGGCGCTCTCAGAAAGCCGGCACCCGATTCTGTTATCGCCGTGGTTTGGATCAACGAGCGTAATCTCTTGGGTCATCACGTTTCGGGAGGTGTCCTCATGACTGCAGTGGATGCCGATGATGCCGCCGTTCTCTTGGCGCGCGACGAAGTAGTGCCTGTTTTCTGGGGCATATGCTGTTGGATTGAAGAAGGCGTCTGCAAGTTGAACCATCTGCATGAACTGTCCCTCTCGACCTTCCCTGCGCCCCAATCGGCGTATCCACTTTTGGGCTTCTTCGAATGCAGGAGTGCCTGGACGAACCTCGAGTATGCCATAGTGGAGGCTCTGTTTGGGGTCGCCTATCGGCAAGTGATGTTGTCTTCGAGGCCTCCCCCCCGCCCTTCGATCCAAGGGATTGCCGCATGTATGCTTTTAGGATTCGAGACTAGAAAAAGCC
>CAYUFO010000146.1:0-4738 GCA_964443985.1 uncultured archaeon
GGCGAGGATGGCGGCGTGGCGGTCGTAGGCGTAGGGGTTGAGGTGGGCCCGGGCTTGGGTTCCGTGGACGCGGCCGATGGATATCCTCTTGTCGCTTGCGGCGAGCATGGCCTCGAGCTCTTCCCTTTCTGCGAGGTAGACGTGCTCGTAGGGCTTGACGGGGCGTTTGAGCTTTCTGAGGCCGTATTCGGTCTTGTATCCGAAGACGTCGACGTCGGCTTCGAGCTTCTGCTTGGCGCCGACCTTCTCGTCTTCGGCGTAGCCCATCGAGGCCACGATGCCGTAGCAGTCGCCCACGCGGACGATGGAGCCGAGCTCGATGGCCTCGCCGGTGACGAGCACCGTGACCCTGCGGCCCCGGGAGGCCGTCACCATCCCCACGGACGTCATGGAAAACCAATGCACGGGGCGACATATAAATGCAGGCATTCCTGCGATTTTTATATGTCCGCTTCCATATATCATCTCTGTTTTTGGTGACCGCGATGGACGTAGACGATGTTATCGGGAAGATAGACGAGACCCTTGAGGGATATGCCATGCCCAAACGGGTCAAGGCCTCGCTCGTCGACATCAAGCGCCAGATAGTCGATGAGAAGCAGGACGGTGCAATCCGGGTGACGTCGGCCATCTACGAGCTCGACGAGATAGCCAACGACGTCAACATCCCCATGCACGCCAAGACGGCGCTGTGGGACATCATCGCGGATTTGGAGGCCTTGAAGGGCGATTAAATGGACGAAAAAGAGGTTCTATTCAGAAATCTCGTCGAGGTCGTCACCGAAGAGGAATTGCAGGGGCTCGCGTCTTCTGAGCGGCCGCCGGTGACGTATTGCGGCTTTGAGATCTCTGGGCCAGTCCACGTCGGCCATCTGGTGTCTGCGGCCAAGCAACTCGACTTCCAGGAGCTCGGCTGGGAGGTCAAGGTGCTTTTCGCCGACGTCCACACCCTCATCAACCGCAAGGGCGCCGAAGACTGGATAACCCGCGTCGTCGAGTACTGGGAGGAGTGCTTTCGGCTCTTCGGCCTGTCCGAGGCCGAGTTCGTCCGGGGCTCGAGTTTCCAGTTCGACGAAGGCTATGTCAAAGACGTCTTGAACCTCGGGCTCGAGTCGACGCTGAACCGGGCGCTCAGGAGCATGCAGGAGGTCGCCCGCGACATCGAGCACGCCCGCGTCAGCCAGGTCATCTATCCGCTCATGCAGATTGCCGACATCAAGGCGCTCGGCGTCGACGTCGCCCACGGGGGGCTTGAGCAGCGCAAGATCCACATGCTCGCCCGCGAGATTTTGCCGTCCATCGGCTACAAGAAGCCGGTGTGCGTCCACGGGCCGCTGCTCGCCTCGCTTGCCGGCCCCGACGTCAAGATGAGCAGCAGCGTCCCCGAATCCATGATAGCTGTTGACGAGGAGCCCTCGTCAATCGAGGCGAAGGTGAAGAAGGCCCACTGCCCCCCCGAGACGGAGGGCAATCCCGTGCTCCAGATGGCCGAGTTCGTCGTCTTCCCCAAGCTCGGGGAACTCGCCGTCGAGCGCCCCGCCAAGTTCGGCGGCGACGTGTCATTTGCAGACTACGCTTCGCTCGAGAAAGCCTACGTGGGAAAGGAGCTGCATCCCGCCGACCTCAAGGCGGGGGTCGCCGCGGGGCTCGTCGAGGCGCTGGCTCCCGTCCGCGAGGGGCTGGAAAAGAAGAAACTGCTCTTCTCGGAACTCACCTGACTTGGACGTCGAGTTGCTCGCCGAGGCTCTCTGCGAGCCCGTCCCTGTGCTCCTTGGCCTGGCTGACCTCGGCGACGCAGTCGTTTTGCTTTTCGATGTCGGCGATGCGCTTGCACACGCGCGGCTCGAAGTAGAGGACGGCTATCTGGTGGAAGCACTCGTCGGCTGCGGCGGGGTCGGTGACGGCAAGGCAGACGGTGGGGTCGTCGTCGAAGGAAAGCGATTTGACAAGGCAGAAGTCGCGGCCCTTCACTGCAGATATGTTTTCGCAGTAGCTTCGGTCCTTCTCGATGAGGGCGAGGCAGAGGTTGCGGCTGGACTCCGAGGCGATGGCCTCACACAGGCTCGCGTTGCGGGTGTCGAAGGCGATGCGGTAGTGGCAGGAGTCGCGGATGCCCTCGGCGGGGATGGCCGCGCACAGGCTCGCGTTGACGTCCTTGATGGCGAAGTCCCTGAGGCATTCGCTTCGGGTGAGGTCGGTGCTTATCTTCGCGCAGATGGCCGAGTCGTTGGACTCCAGGCCGACCTCCCGGTAGCAGATGTCGCGGAGCGCGTAGTCGATGATCTTGGCGCAGGTTTCGGGGTCGGGGTCGGCGTAGGCGGCCTGCTGGTAGCAGCGGTCGCGGGCGGGGCCGGCAGGCAGCTGGGCGCAGTCGGTGACCGTCGACGTCGTCGACGAGGTGGTGGACGTCGTCGACACTGACGTCGTGGGCTGCGTCGACGTCGTGGGCGGCGGGCAGGGCTCGCAGGGGCCCCCGCAGTCGACGCCGAGCTCTCCCTGGTTCTGGATGCCGTCGGTGCAGTAGGGGGTGTCGTGGCCCCGCATGAGGTAGATGGCCGACACGGCCACGATGATGATGAGGGCGGCGATAGCTTCCTTTTTCATGGTGGCATGAGGGGTTGTATGAGCTATTACATCGGGATGCGGGCATAAAAAGAGTGGGTATTTGGTTCGGCGGGGTTTTTTATTAGGCGTCGGAGTCTAATGATTCCTCTGTGGTGAGCGTATCTGATGTTGGCGGCGTGCGGGAGGACCTCGAGCGGCTGAAGCGGCTGGTGAAACGCTATCCTAGCCTCGCCAACAGCCTCTCCTTCCTCATCGCCATCGTGGAGCGCTACATCAACCACAGCGGCTCGACCCTTGCGGGCGCCATCTCATACTACATCTTCCTGTCGCTGTTTCCCATCCTCATCTTGACGGTGTCGGTGCTGGGATTCGTCACCGCCGACTACGGCATGTTCTATGAGACCATCATCGACTCGGTGGCGCAGGTCATCCCCGGCTACGTGTCGCTGGTGGAGCGCAACCTCGGCACCATTTCACGGAACGCGGGCAGCATCGGATTCGTCGCCCTCGCCTCGCTTTTGTGGGTTTCGACGGGCATCTTCACGTCCATCGAGTTCTCCCTCAACCAGGTCTTTGAGGTCAGGGAGTATAAGAGCGTCCTCCATCGGGGCCTTTTGAGCATCGCGTCGGTGTTCTTTCTGGCGTGCTTCATCCTGGCCTCGACGCTCATCACGCCCGTCAAGGGCGTCGTCGCCTATTATCTTTCGTATCTGCCGCTCGTCGACCAGGGGCAGGCCCAGTTCCTCGTCGGCTTCGTGCTGACGTTTTTGCCCTTCGTCTTCAGCTACTTCCTCTTTTACACCATCTACCGGTTCATCCCCGCCAAGCGCTTGAACGAGCGCGCCATCGTCGCGGGCGCGGCGCTCGCCGCCGTCGTCTGGGAGGTCACGAAAAACGTCCTCGTCTGGTATCTCACGGCCCGGACCGCCTACTATGAGCTCATCTACGGGAGCCTCGTGCTCATCGTGGTGAGCATCCTCTGGAGCTATGTGTTCTCAATCATCCTGGTCGCGGCGAGCTGCTTCACCTATGAATTGCACGTCGTCGCCGAGAAGAACGACCAGGTCGACCCCCGAAGGTAACTATGGGTGGGAGCATAACTTTCTACACATTTCCTCGGCGGGTTATGCTCTCACATATATTTGAGGACACAAAATACCGTCAAGAAAGTTGTGTCCTCAACTATATTTATAGGTAGATGTCAGAGTATTTCGACTATGGTGTTCGACTTGCTCGCATCTTTGGGCATCGTGGGCGTCACCGAAGACATCGTCACCCGTGCGGCGTTGTCTGCGGGCATCATCGCGGCGTCCGTCGTCGTCGCCCACATCCTCTACTGGGTCTTCGAGCACCAGATGCTGCGGCTTGCTGAAAAAACGAAGTCCGACCTCGACGACAAGATACTGCACCTCGTCAAAAAGCCCCTCTACTACGTCATCATCCTCATCGGCGTCAACGTCGGCTTGGGGACGTTCCTCGCCGGCACCAGCTTCGAAGGCTACGCTGCGACCTTCGTGTCCGTGCTCGTCATCGCCATCGCCACCGTGGTCGCCGCGCGCCTGGCCAAGCTCGCCATCGAGGACTTCGGCCACCGATTGACGGCCAAGACCGAGACCACCCTCGACGACGAAGCGCTGCCGTTCATCTCCAAGATTACGAATCTCCTCATCTATCTCGTCGGCGTCATGATCGTCATCAACCAGCTCGGCTACAGCATCACGCCGCTCGTGGCGAGCCTCGGCATCGCCGGCTTCGCCATCGGATTCGCCGCCCAAGACTCCATCTCAAACATATTGGCTGGCTTCTTCATCCTCGTCGACCGCCCCTTCAAAATCGGCGACCGCGTCAAGATAGGCGGCAACCTCGGCGAAGTCATCGACATCGGGCTTCGGACCACCAAAGTCAAGACCCTCGACCACCTCGTCGTCATCATCCCCAACAAGAACATCGTCGCAGACGACGTCATCAACTACACGCTCCCCGACATGCAGCTCAAAGTCTACCTCGACGTCGGCGTCGCCTACGGCACCGACATCCAGAAAGTCAAAGACATCTGCCTTTCCATCGCCAAAGAAGACGACCTCGTCCTCGACGACCCCGCGCCAAACATCTACTTCATGCAGTTCGGCGACTCGTCACTCAACTTCAAGCTCATCATCTGGGTGGCCAACTT
>CAYUFO010000147.1:0-4677 GCA_964443985.1 uncultured archaeon
GGTGACGCCTACACGGCCAACTGGATGCGCGGCTTTGAGACCCCGTACCCCGCCCTCCCCCTCGAACTGAAGGAGGAATCCGAACCCGAGCTCTCCCCTGGGGACGGCTTTCACGCCCACGACGACAAGCGCGACTGGGTGAAGGCCGACACCATCGCGGGCGTCACCGCCAAGACCTTCACCGACCCCGACGACAAGCTCGTCGCAAGAGAGGACCTGCACAAGGGCTACTGGGTCGTCGACATCGGCCGCAAACGCGTCTGAGACTGGCGCTTTTAAACCTCTTTCGCAATACCTTAATCCTATCTCATGCTCAGCTATTGGGGTGATTTGAAGAATGGTGAACGTAGCAATCAACGGATTTGGAAGAATCGGAAGACTCGTGTTCAAGGCGGCGTGGGGCCGCGACGGCATCGACATCGTCGCCGTAAACGACTTGACAGACGCCAAGACGCTCGCACATCTTTTAAAGTATGACAGCGTCCACGGCAAGTTCCCCGCAGAGGTGTCGGCAAAGGAGGGCGCCATCATCGTCGGCGGCAAGGAGATCAAGGTCCTCGCAGAAAAGGACCCTGCCCAACTCCCGTGGGCGGATATGGGCGTCGAGCTCGTCGTCGAATCTACCGGCCGCTTCCGGAAAAAAGAAGACGCAGAGCTCCACCTCAAAGCCGGCGCCAAGAAGGTCATCCTGTCTGCGCCCGCCAAGGGCGAGGGCGTCTCATCCGTCGTCCTCGGCGTCTCAGACGTCCCCAAGGATCAGGCCATCTGCGACAACGCGAGCTGCACGACCAACTCGCTCGCCCCCGCAGCCTACGTCCTCGACCGGGAGTTCGGCATAGAAAAGGGACTCATCACCACCATCCACGCCTACACCGCAGACCAGAACATCCTCGACGGGCCCCACAAGGACCTGCGACGCGCCCGGGCCGCCGCCGTCTCCATCGTCCCCACGACGACAGGCGCCGCCAAGGCGGTCGGCAAGGTATTGCCGCAGCTCAACGGCAAGCTCGACGGCATGGCCATGCGGGTGCCCACTCCCGACGGCTCGGTCACCGACCTCGTCGCCGTCCTCAAAAAAGACACGACTGAAGAGGAGATCAACGCGGCCTTCAAGAAGGCGGCTGAAGGCGAGCTCAAAGGCATCCTCGAATACACGGAGGAGCCCCTCGTCTCCGTGGACATCGTCGGCAACCCGCACTCCGCCATCATCGACGGCGCCGCAACCAAGGTCATCGGTGGAAACCTCGTCAAGGTCTTAAGCTGGTACGACAACGAGTGGGGCTACAGCAACCGACTCGCCGACCTGATCGAGGAATACGCCTAAGGGCTGTTCCTCCCCCGCCTCTTCTTTTTTCCCTTTCCCTTTTTCTCTTCAATGAAGGCCTGCGTCAAGACGCCCCGTTGCGTCAACTGCAGCGACGTCTTTCAGCGGCTTCGCGACAACGTCACGCATGTCGTCGTGTCCAAGCCCTTCGGACGCGACCTGCCCGGCTTCGACACCGCAATCGTCACCGACTGCGAGCACCTGCACGCTCGCAGGCTGCACAAGTTCGAGAAGGCCGTCGGCGGAGCCCACGTCTTTCGCGCCCTCGTCGACGGCATGCATGTCGTGTATGCCATAGCCGGCGACGCAATCGTCTTCCTGCGGGCGTTCAAGAACCTGAAGGACTACGACGGATTCCTCTCCCGGTCCGCCGCCGTGGAAAGGGTCATCAGACAGACTGTCAAGACTTCTCCTTGAGTTTGATGTCGGCCTTCTTCTTCCGCTCGATCTTCGCCTTGGCTTCGGAGAGGTCTTCTTCGTCGGATTCCTCCCCGACTTCGCGGTCATCGACGTTGCATACCTGCCGGCCGGATTCGGGGATGACCTTCTCGTTGCCGTCCCGTTGGCGCACGGTGTGCTGGGCGGGCGACATGACCTGGACGCCCGCGCACGAGAACTGGGAGAGAACATTCTTTCTCAACTCGGATTCGATTCTGGGCAGCCGGTTGGGCTTGTCGGTGTAGGCGTAGACGTCGTAGGAGACGGCGTGGTCGCCGATTTCAGAGACGAGGACGAAGGGCTTCGGGTCGTCGATGACATCCGATGTTTCCCTGGCGGCGGCAACGAGCAACTCCTCGGCCTTCGAGACCGAAACGTCGTAGCCAAGCGACACCGAGACCTGCGTGGCGACTTCATCCAAGCTGCTGTAGTTGACGATGCGGCTCGTGAGCACCGAAAGCGAGGGGATGCTCGAAATGTCGCCGCGCAGGGTCTTGACGTGGACGAACATGAGCTCTATAGAGACGACGTCGCCCTCGACACCCTCGATGTCGACGCGGTCTCCCTCGTGGATGGGCCGCGACAGGTGCAAGATGACGCCGGCGACGGCGTTGCCGATGGTCGACGTCGACGAAAGCGAGACTACGACGCCGATGCCGATGCCGATGAGGGCGACGGCCTGGTCGTTGATGCCCGGGATGGCGATGAGGACGAGGACTCCGGCGGCGAACACGATAAACGTCTTGACGAGTGCCTTGAGCGTGAGATAGCTCCCCCGGGGCAGGTTGAGGCGGCTGTACAAGATATAGATGATCTTGCCCGTCGAGCGAAGCGCGAGGAATGTGATGGCAGCGACGAGCACCACCCAGGCGAGGAAGGGCAGATACGGCGTCAAAGCGGTCGAGATAGTCTCCGCGTCCATGCAAGACTATTAGGGCGCGCCAAATAAATGCCCCGCACTCTCACTCGCCTCCATTATTCCTCAGGAGCACCAAGCCAACGATGAGGACGATGAAGAGTACCACTCCCCTAAAGGGATACGTTCCTCTCTCAACAGCATCCCCTCCATATCCCCCTGTCTCCTCATCCACCCCCCGATCAGGGCACCCTTCAATGGGACACAGATGACCTTCATTGTCCTCTACCCCATTCGCTACAGGATGGGAACTGGTCGTCGATGGGAGAGGGACCCCGACTAGCCAGGTAGTCGATTCCCACGTCTCCAAGGTGCTCGTCGACGTCGTGGAGCCTTCCACTATCGTTGATTGAGGTGAGGTGGAATCGTTTCCCGCCGATTGGGATTCGTAGGCTGCGAGGACGACGAGGGGGTCGACGCATCCCTGCCGGCGGCATTTCCTCCATCTTTTCCGCTATCCTCTGCTTGGTATGGCCGGTGAAGTACCCCGCGATCATCTCGTCGCCGACGATGACCGGTGGTCCAGCCCGCCACAAAAAAATTGACAAACGATGAGGAAACGCACACTCATTCCCATCGCGTCTTGACGTAGTCGGCGAGAATAGTGGCGTGGTCGAAGGCGAGGTCGGGCAACTCGTTGAGAGAAAACCATCGAGCATCCACCGCGTCGTCGGCGCCCCAAAGCTCCCCGCCCCGCACGCGGCACACATGCACCACCGACACCGAATGGCCCCGGGAATCGCGAGCCGGGTCCGAATAGACGCCGAGGAGCTCTGCGACCTCCACGTCCAGCGACGTCTCCTCTTTCATTTCGCGCACCGTCGCCTCCTCGACGGTTTCGCAGACGTCGACGAAACCCCCCGGCAGTGCCCAACAGCCCTGAAACGGGGGATTCCCGCGCTCGATGAGGACAACCTTCTCGCCATCAGCGATGATGCCGTCAACGACAAGCTTAGGCGTAATCGGCTCGGCCATCACTCTTAAATATCAACGACACCATAAAAGATAGCACCCTTTTCTTTTTTCCTAAAAGAAAAGCGTGCACGGAAAAGAAAATAATCGAATTCAGCCGAGCTGAATTCGAGGATAGAGTGCACCTGAAATCCCTCCTTTTCGGGGAAGCAATAGCCAATCCCGTGTCATCGAGCGACGCAGTCGCGAAGATGGCACCTTACTCATCGGGCAATTCCGATGGGCCCGTAGTCTAGTCGGTTATGACGTCGCCTTTACGGGAACCTTTTTTCTTTCTTTGAGAAAGAAAGAAAAAACGTTCACGAAAAAAGAAAGAAACCGTGATTCGCCTGCGACGAATCGGGAATGTGAACAAAGGTTCTGAAACAGGCGAAGATCGCCGGTTCGAATCCGGCCGGGCCCAACTTCTCTTTTTCCCATAGGAAAAGAATCTCTTGATACATGCCGCAGGAGTTTTCCCCTACCTAAGGGACGGCCCTCTGGGATCCCATTCGAAATAGAGGGGATTTTTGACTGTCCCCACTCGTTTCATACCCATCTTCTTGTAGGTGCCATCATAGAGACCCATTGCTGAATCGAGACGAAACCGTCTCCCCTGGATGATGCTGTGTCGAAAGCGGTGCCGCAATGCCGGAATCCCCCGGATGATTATGTCTTCCGGGCCCTCCACGAAGTCCTCCATCAGGTGCCATAGGCAGTTGACACTCCAATATTTTTTCTGGTCTTCTGTCAGTTGTTTGAGGCCTTCATGGTCTCGTCCGGTAATCGTGGAAATGGAGGCGATGGCCCTCCCGTCTTCCCGGTGAAAATTCCAGCCGAATGTCGCTATGGCCTTCCCCTCATGTTCCAAATCATATGCCCAAATCGATTCTGAGGGATCCCTGTTCGCCCCGACATCCCGGTTGATGCGGCCGACGAGGTCGTAGCCCTTGGCGACCCTGATGGTCTTCGGCCAGCCTAGGTTGCGGCCGGTCTCGACGTTGTCCAAGGCCCAATGAAGCCGTTCGGTGTCGTTTAGCCTTGAAAC
>CAYUFO010000148.1:0-4669 GCA_964443985.1 uncultured archaeon
CGCGGAGGGGGAAGTCGTACTCTTTCGCTATTCGCTGCGCGTAGTGGAGGTCTTCGGATTCCTTGAGGCCCTCTTCTTCTAAGGCGGAAGTGTAGCAGACGAAGTCGCAGCCGAGCTTTTTCGCCATGAGGGCTAGGAACGTGGAATCGACGCCGCCCGAGAGCAGGATACCGAATTTCTGGTCTGGGAGGCGCTTCTTGAACGCAGAAAGGAGGAGTTCCTCGGTGCGGCGCTCGACGGCTTCGTAGGAATCGGCGTGTTCGGGTTTTGTGGTGAAGAATGCCCTATCGATGAACGTCGTTGTTTTCGAGTTCATGTTGTAGATGAGGACCTTCCGAGGATCTAGCTCGCGTACATCGACGTATCCCATTGCCCTCAGGGCTTTGGCTTCGCTTGCGAAGGCCAGACCTTTATCGAACGAGTACCAGAGAGGTTTGACTCCTATGAGGTCTCGGGCGAGGACGACGGCGTCATCCTGCCAATAGGCGAAGGCGTAGACGCCGTCGAGCCGGTCGAGGACGGCGTTGATGTTTTTAACGCCATGTTGTTCGATGAGGTGCAGCAGGACGTCTGCGTCGTTTTTTGCCGCGATGCCGAGTTCTTCGGCGAGCGCCCGCCAGTTGTATATCTCGCAGTTGGCGGCGAGGACCCCCTTGCCACCCTTGAGCGGCTGGGAGACATAGTCGACGACGTTATGAAGGCAGTGGCCGAGGCACGCGGTGCCCTGAAAGGGGTTGAGGTTGTCGAGGTCGTCCTCGAAGTATACCGTGCTCCCGTCGGTGAGGCCGTAGCCGTCGCGCCCCCTTCCTACGAGGACCGCCATGCCATCAAGGGCTTTCCGCGAGGCGCCCTCTTCCCCAAAGACGCCGACGATGCCGCACATGGTCTACAACATGAAAAGATACCATAATAAAACAGATGAGAGGAGGACCCCTAGGGCGTCAGATACAGGGAGATAAGATTCCATCCGGTGTAAAAGTCGGGGAAGCTGAATTCGACGCCGGCGGCGCAGGAGTGGGTGCAGTTGACTGCGCCGGTGTCGTTGTATCCGTCTGCTGTGTCGCAGATGTTGTTGTCACCTTCGAGGTAGGGGCTTCCCGAGATGTCGGCGTCGCCGTTGTAGCAGAGGGTGTTGTAGTAGAGCGTGTTGTTTAGTGGTGTGCCGGCGCCTGCGCTCGAGGATAGGCCTTGGCTGTTGTTTTCGAACGTGTTTCTTAGGATGCTGTTATTGTAGCCGTAGACGGCCATGGCGTTGGCGTTGAAGCGGGCCGTGTTGTCTTCGATGACGCTGCCGTAGATGCCGTCGAGATAATAGCCGTAGTCGCCGTTGCCGCAGGCGGTGTTGCCGGTGAGATTCGAATCATTGGTGTCCTCCATGGCAAATCCCTCCACGCTGTTGTTGCAGGCGAGGTTGCCTGCAAATGTGGTGCGGGGGCACCCGTCGAGGCAGACGAAGCCCTGGTAATTGTAGGAGCTCTCCGAGTCGGTGATGCGGCAGTCGCTTGCGCCGCCGGTGAGATAGACGCCGTCGAGGCCGGAAACGTTGAGGCCGGTGACGGTGACGTTGCTGCAGTTATGGAGATGGAAGTGGCTGACAGTCTGGTTGTCTTTTTCGAAGGATAATACCTGGTCGTCGGGGCAGCGTCGATAGACGCCATCATAGTAGGCGATGGGCTTGTCGTTGATGGTGTTGGTGGCGTCGATGCTCAAGACGTAGTCGCCTTGGAGGTAGAGGCCTCCGCGTCCGGAAACGTGCTCGACGGTGTTGTTGGTGAGGTTGCTGTCACCTGCGTTTTTGAGGTAGAGGGCCCACCCGCTGTTGCCGATGATGCTGTTTGCGGTGAGCGTCCAATTTTCTGCGAAGCTTTCGGTCTCAAATCCGTCCGTCGAAGCCCCGGAGCCGTTGGCGAGGGTTGATGAGGCGAGGACTCCGTTGCGGCTGCTTCTGGCCCGGACGCCGGCGCTCCCGTATCCCGTGTAGGTCGCGTTTTCGATGCGGACGTCGTCTGAACCGAAGAGGTAGGTACCATACGACGAGCAGTCGACGAAGACGCTGTCTTCGATGAGAGTTCGTGATGCATAGGAGAGACGCACCCCGATGGACGCGGCGCGCCGGACGGTGAAGTTCTCGAAGCGGTTGCCGGTGGCGTTGCGCAGGTAGGCGCCGTAGAGGTTGTCGTCGCTTATGCAGTCGAGGATGCGCGAGTCGTTGGTGTGAAGGAGCTGGATGCTGCCTGCGATGGAGGCGTTCAGGGACCGGACGGTGACGTTTCGGCAGCCGAAGAGGATGAGGTCGCTGATGTTCTGGTTGCCGGGGTCGTAGACGAGCACTTCGTCGTCTGGGCAGGGCCGCTCTGGTGAGCCGTAGAACTGGGCGGGCAGGCCGTTGACTGTGTTTGAGTCCGCCACGTCGTTTGCCGTATCGGCGCTGTAGATGAAGCCGTCGGCGCCTGCGTTGAGCAATAGGGTGTTGTTGGCAAACGAGCTATTGGTGGTGCGGGTGACGTAAAAGCCGCGCTGCGTGGTGTTAATGATCGTGTTGTTTTCGAACGTGCTGTTCACGGTATCGATGACGTAGAATCCGGTGCCGAACGACTCGATGACGCAGTTTCGGATGACGACGTTTTCGGGCTCGACGCTCTGGCTGAACTCGATGCCATCATAGTTCTGGTAGTCATCGGGGTGGGTGGTGTAGATGCGGTGCCCCCGGCAGTCGAGGGAGACGTTGGAAGCGCCGATGATGAGGCCGTTGCGTGTGCTCGGACCCGTTCCCGTGCAGGCGATGTCGGCGGAGAGATTCGAGCTTTCTATCAGAAAGTCCCCGCAATTGCAGGAGACGTTGCCGCCGCACTGGGCAGCCGACGCCGACAGGGAGACGACGACGAGGAAAAACAGGCCGACGAGAACATGGCGTGTCGAATCCATGAAGTACAATCCCGAATACAGGACTATAAAGGTTCAAGGTGCCAGGGCAAGGGAGATAAGATTCCAGCCGGTGTAGAGGGTGAGGGTTTGGCCGGGCGTTGTCGTTCTGTGGGTGAGGGGGAGGCGGTCGGTGTTTCCGATTCCGAGCGTATAGGCGGTATCGCAGAAGGCGTTGCCGTCGGCGTTGGCGCAGGTCTCGCTGAAGCCGGTCCCTGACGGCGTCGCCCAGTAGTTGCCGCCGGTCTGGTTGCCGCCTGCGATGTTTGGTCGGCTCACGGGGGTCGTGTTCCACGCGTTTTCGTAGACGACGTCCCGAAGGTAGGCGTTGACGGAGTTGTTGAAGTAGTTGTCGTAGAGGGTCGTGTTGTAGGCGTCTTCGAGGTGGACGCCGGCTTCGTCGTTGCCGGAGACGGTATTGCCGGTGAGGCGGGCGTTTCGCGCGTCGTCGAGGTAGATGCCCGAGTAGTAGCTGTCGGTGACGGTGTTGTTCTCGTAGGCGGAGTCGTTGCAGAGATCGGACTCGATGCCGTCGTCGCCGGCATCGGATACGGCATTGTGCCGGAAGGTGGCGTTGCGGCCGTGGTCGTGGGAGATGCCCTCCTCGGAGGGCGAGGTTATGGTGACCGCTTCGACGCGCAGGTCGTTGACGCCGTAGAGGTAGAGGCCGTCGTTCCCGCTGTCGATGATGTCGGAGCGCCGGATGGTGACGTCCCGGGAATCGGTGATGGAGACGGAGTCCGAGTTCGTCTCGATAAAGGTGCACGATTCGATGCTGGCGTGGTCGCACCCCGCAAGGAGGATTCCCTCGTTGGACGACTGGGCAAAGTGGCTGTCTGCAACGGTGAGACGGGGGGATTCCCGCGCCTTGATGCCGTAGGCGGTCGCCGTCGCGTTCAAGCCGGTGAATGCGGCATCTGAGGTGGCGATGACGAGGACGCCGTTGTTGTCGACCCACGAGCCGGCAATGGTGACGTTCGTCATGTTCGAGTGGTTGGCGCCGCAGAGGATGAGCTCGGCGATGGTGGCGTCGGCGAGTGTCGCAGGCTGGGAGAGGTAGCGTATGGGGGCGCCGCCCGACCCGGTGTTGTTGGTGAGGATGTTCGTGCAGGAGAAGTTGGCCGTGTCCGCGTTGAAGTCGAAGATGCCGTTGTCCATGAGCAGGTTGTGGGCGAATAGGCTTTCTGATGTTGCGGAGACTGAGAGGCCGTGGTCGTCGTTGCCGGAGGCGTTGACTGCGGTGACGGAGACGTTCTGTGATGATTCGACGACGATGCCCTGCTCATTTCCGTTGGCCTCGACGTTTTCGAGCACCGCACCGGAAGCGTTGGAAAGCCTGATGCCTGCATCCTGATTGCCCTGCAGTGATGGATTTCGCACCATAGCGGTCTGGGAGTCTTCTATGCTGATGCCTTCGCGGTCGTTTTGGGCGTAGATGCCGCCTTCGATGCTGGCATTGTGCGAGCGGGAGAGGAGAAGCCCGGTGTAGGCGAGCGACGAGTTCACGCCGGAGAAGACGGCGTCGTCGGTGAGGTAGGCATATAGGCCGTTGTTTTTCGTGGCCGTGTACCCCTCGAGGGTGACATTGGATAGATGGGAGCCGTCGGCGCCGCACAGGAGTATCTGCTGGTAGGTGCCGCCGGTGAGGGTGACTGAGGCATTGTAGTAGGCGATGGCTTTTCCCGACTCTCCCGTGTTGTTTGCGATGAGGTTTCGGCAGTTTTCCACAGAAGACACGACGAGAGAG